>NZ_JASDCB010000029.1:0-52150 GCF_030408135.1 Pseudoalteromonas sp. APC 3691
GATGAATCGAGAATACGCAAACTTCAAGGGCCATTAATGTTTAATGTAATGCGAAAGATAGCCATGGCGCTTTTTAAACAAGATGCATCTAAGTCAGCAAGTATGGCGAGGAAAAAGAAAATGGCAGAGCTAGACGATGATTACCGCTCAACCCTGCTAGAGTCTGGGATTAAAATGCGCTAGCCGTGCTTGATGGAGTAGTTTATCGTTAGATTGTTTAAATAATTATACAGTTTGGTATAACAGGCAGCTCTGACATCTAACCAACCCTAAAAGCTCTGTATTGATTAAATACCCTTAATTCATCTCTATGCTCATGCAAAAACTTAAACCCTGTCAAGAGCTCTACAAGTACAACACTATAAAGTTAATGACTATACCAATTAGCAATAATACTTAGAGCCTGCCTAGCAGTGTTAAAAATCTCTGGTATACGACTGCATGGATGCAGGAGATAGAGCAATGCAGGATCATTTGCCGAAAACAACTAAATAACGAATTATTCCTTATTATCGACATGCTTTTCTTACATCAAAATAGATTACTTAATTAAGCGAATTGGGGTTAAACCTGGCGTTAAGCTAACTGCGGTAAAAGTTACGAGAAGAGAGATACAGCGCAATGCAGAAGCATTTACCCAGAGCATCGGCAGATTGATATAGGTATTGATACGGATAATAAGGAATATTAGCAGGTTCGTGCAAGGAATGTGTTTGATAGCTGATAGCCAAAGAATGTTTACTAAATTATTTAATCAAGGATTTTATAAGCTTGTTATTGAGGAAATAACAAGTGGCGGAGTGGACGGGACTCGAACCCGCGACCCCCGGCGTGACAGGCCGGTATTCTAACCAACTGAACTACCACTCCGCAGTGGTATGTGCATGGGGTAATGCACTTACTAATTTTAATCATGATATCAAATGGCGGAGTGGACGGGACTCGAACCCGCGACCCCCGGCGTGACAGGCCGGTATTCTAACCAACTGAACTACCACTCCGCAGAGATATCATTATACTTGTTATTACTTAATTTGTTGGCGGAGTGGACGGGACTCGAACCCGCGACCCCCGGCGTGACAGGCCGGTATTCTAACCAACTGAACTACCACTCCAGCATACAAATTTTGTAATATAACATTATTTAAATAGTTGGCGGAGTGGACGGGACTCGAACCCGCGACCCCCGGCGTGACAGGCCGGTATTCTAACCAACTGAACTACCACTCCAGCGCATATTTAATCTGTTATTTTTTCTTATTGGCGGAGTGGACGGGACTCGAACCCGCGACCCCCGGCGTGACAGGCCGGTATTCTAACCAACTGAACTACCACTCCATATTTTCGTTGCTGTTTAGGTCTCCCTGACAGCGGCGTGAATAATACGAACCAACCCCTATTTCGTCAAGGGCTTTTTTGTTTTTTTATAGGTTTTTTAGTCATCTGTCATCGAAAGGTTTAAAATTTCACCTGATCTGTCATTTTTTGAGCCATTTTTACCGACTTGATTTTTTTCTGTGTCGGCAACATCACCTTCACTTGTTTTCTTTTTCTGTAAAAAAGGCAGCTTCACTTTAAATTTAATCGGTTTTTTCTGAACAAATATACGAATTAACAACCAACCGAGTAATAAAATAAGCGTATTGCAGCCTACAATTAAACTAATAATTGTAGATGTGGCCATTTTTTCTTCAACGGGTTCATTCTCAATCATTTCATCTGGGGTAATAATCGTTGCAGGATCAATTTCGGGCACCGCTTCTATAGGTCGTTCTATCTCAAATTTGTACGTTGGTAGCGTTGCCATAAATTCGCGGCCATTAATATTAGTCCCAAAAACTGACAGCTCAACGCTATATCTACCCCAATCATAATTTTTAACACTAAGTTGTCGTGAATCTTTAGCAGCAGCATCTATGGTAAACATTTGCTCTTCGTTATTGGGATAGTAGATTTTTCCCTGGATGATGACTGTTTCTGGCTTAACAATACTTGGGTCTATATTTATAGTTAACAGATGCTCGTCTGTGTCTTGCTCTGCTAACGCGACTTCGGTTACAAAAGGCGGCTCGTGCACTTCTATTGTATTTTGCACGATGCGTCGCTGCAGCAGTGGTGTTGCCACGTAAAGTTCTGGAGTCCATTCACCCGCAGGGAAATCTAAAGTAAACTCGCCCGTAAATACACCATCTTTAGGGCGCTCATCAAATCCACGTCCATCGTCTTTAAATTCCGCTACTTCTTGAATGCCTGCGCCAAAGTTAGCAAAGTTTTCATTGTTAGTACTTACAAAGTCGACATTAAGGCTCACAACATCTCTAAATAGGTTTGTATTAATTGGCTCACCGTCATTTAGTATTTTGCCAGTGATTTTTATTGTCTCCCCTCTAAACAACATTGAAGGAAGAGGCTCTGCCTCAAGAGATATCTCGCCTAATACGACTATTCGGCTGTCGGGCAAAATACTGCCTATGACTTGCCAAGGACCTGCCATAGGTTTTTTTATGGTTACTAAATCGTAGCTGAGTTCGTCAAACCAATCTAAGTTAGGGTTTTTAACAGAGTCAGCAGCAAAGTACTTACTGCCATCGGGCCTCACTAAAATAACAGCAGGTGCACCTGATTTTCTAAAAAAAAGCAGTGTTATTTCATCTATTTTGCTATCTATGCGAAAACGATTATCAAGTAAAGGGATCTCATTTTGATGCCCATCGCGCTTGAGCACTTCTACTTGTTTTACGCCATATGCATTGCCAGTAAATAAAGTAGCTGCACATAACGCTGTTACAAAATACATCGTTTTCATTAAATCGCCTTATTCAGCGCGCCAGATACATTGGCCGCCTTCTTTATTTACAAGATCCAATCGTGCCTCGTGTGCGCTTTGCTCAGCGTCACTTGCTCGCAGAACAACTAATGGGGCTCTATCACTATTTAAACGCTTTATACCGCCCTTCTGTTGCTCGCTGCCGTCATCTTTGTTTTGATTCAAATTCAACTTTGTTTGACCGCCCGTCATGGCAAGGTAAACATCGGCTAAAATCTCAGAATCCAGTAGCGCGCCGTGAAGCGTTCGTTTACCGTTATCTACATCGTAACGACGACATAATGCATCAAGGTTGTTCTTTTGACCTGGATGCAAGTCACGCGCCATTTTAAGCGTGTCGAGAACTTGACAAAAAGTATCTGTTTTAGGATAACCCTGATTAAGCAACGCAAATTCGTTATCCATGTGGCCAATATCGAACGGCGCGTTATGAATAACTAACTCAGCCCCTTCAATATAGTCGAAAAACTCTTGGGCAATTTGATGAAACAACGGTTTATCACGTAAAAATTCGTTAGTGATACCGTGAACGTCTATCGCTTCTTCTTCACTTGGCCGTTGTGGATTTATATAAACGTGAAAGTTATTGCCTGTTAAACGGCGATTTACTAACTCCACACACCCAATTTCTATAATACGGTGCCCTTGTTTAGGGTCTATGCCGGTGGTTTCTGTATCTAAAACTATTTGTCTACGTGCCATATCGAATTTAGCCTGATTCTGGTATCTTTCTATAATCACTTTATTGTACATAAGATCAAGGTAAAACAGTGCAAAAAACCGTAGAGATTTACACCGATGGCTCATGTTTAGGTAATCCAGGCCCCGGCGGTTATGGTATTTTTATGATTTATAACGGCCACGAAAAAGAAATGAGCCAAGGTTATAAACTCACAACAAATAACCGAATGGAAATGCTCGCGGCTATTGTAGCCCTAGAATCACTCACTCGAGAATGCGAAGTAAATCTAACAACCGATAGCCAATATGTTAAGCAAGGTATTGAATCGTGGATCACTAACTGGAAAAAACGTGGCTGGTTAACATCAGCTAAAAAGCCGGTTAAAAACGTCGATTTATGGAAACGCCTAGATAAAGCCTGTAGCGAGCACAATGTAACCTGGAAATGGGTTAAAGGGCATAGCGGCCATAAGTACAACGAAATAGTTGACGATTTGGCGCGCGATGCCGCTGGTAGCAAAGATTTACTAGAAGATGTAGGCTACCAGCCTTAATTAGCTGTTGTTACACCAATTTTATTAAAAACATGTTCATTCTATCGCATTAAATAACTCACTAACTGCGTTAAAAATGATTCATATAGAACAACTATATGTCACAATTTTCGCCTTGTTAATGTGCTATTTTCTTAGCGCTATAATAGATCACTTATTTAATGTAATTGGTATTATTTTCTTGGTCGCACGTTTTGTAATGCTGCTTTGACGTTTGTCTAAGCCCTGCCCCTTTTACTGGTGCAAACTGCGGCCTAGCATGCCACTTAGGTTTTATTGGCGTAAGTGGCGCAACTCTTTTTCGTGCCACCAGCATATAAACACTGCCCATTGGTTTTAAATACTGCTTCGCAAAAGTACGCCAAAACTCAAACCTTGATAGCCTATTACCTCTTGCCAGTGATGAATAAATAAAACGTTCATCACTTACAATTTCAAAACCAAGTAAGTTTAGCCAATCTTTAACCCGTGCGGGTGTAAAAAAGCGCCCTGTCCACGGTAATTTCTGACCACTAAAAGGCAACATTTGTGCAAGTCCGCACAAACTAAATGGATTAAAGCCAGTCACTACTATATAACCACCCGGAATAAGCGTGCGATGTGCTTCTCGTAAAATGTGATGTGGGTCTGAATGATACTCTAAGCAATGGCTTAGTATGCAGGCATCAATACTGTGCTCGTAAAATGGTAATTCGTCTATGTCAGCGACTACCCCGGTGTAAGGCCCAGGCTCTGCAACACACACTTGGTGTTTAATCGTACTTATACTTGTGTTTAATTCGCCACTTAAATTACCTAGCTTAAGCATATGATAGCCAAACATACGCGGCAGCCACTGCTCCATCTTACGTTCAATATCTGCACGCAAATAATCCCCATGAGGAAACTGCTGCCACGACAGTGGTTTGGGTCCTTCTTGAAAACTAAGGGCTGGTTTCATTTTTTGAGCTCGTTATACTATGCGATAAGTGTCACTTTATAGAGCAATTTACCATGGTGCAAGTCAAAGCAATTAAAGCCTTTTCTGATAATTACATTTGGTGTTTAACTACCGATAATAGTAACCAAGCATGGGTAGTCGACCCTGGCCAAGCACAGAGCGTATTAGCGTATCTAGCTGAGCACAAACTAACGCTTGATGGTATTTTAATTACGCATCATCACTACGACCACACTGATGGCGTAGCTGCATTAGTTGACGCCTATCCAGATATATCGGTTTATGGCCCCGCAAATAGTCCATTTAAAGGCATTACTCACTCACTTACTGATGGTCAAAGCATCAGTGTGCTTAATATTTACTTTAATATTTTGGCAACTCCTGGGCACACGCTTGATCATATTTGCTATACAAATGATGAACTTGCTTTTACAGGCGATACATTGTTTAGCGGTGGATGTGGGCGCTTATTTGAAGGCACGCCAAAGCAAATGTGGGAATCGTTTAATAAACTAAGAGAGCTGCCTGCAAGCTGTAGTGTGTATTGCACCCACGAATACACGCAAGCTAATCTTGCCTTTGCCAAAGCGGTTGAACCACGTAACCCAGAACTACTCGCGTACAGTAAAAAAGTAGATGAATTACGCAGTAATAACCAAATCTCCCTACCCACTTCTATTGGACAGGAGCTAAAAATAAATCCATTTATGCGTAGCGATTTGCCAACCATTACAGAGTTAGTGCCAGAAAAATTCATCTCGGTTACAAAAAACAATGAACCTTGGGGAAACTTTGCTAGTCTGAGACAGTTCAAAGACAATTTTTAATGCACAAACTAATACTTTAATATTTATTTTATTAGAATCATTAACTTAAGATATAGTGATGATTCTATTTCTGCGTTTTAAAAAGTCATTAAGTGGCAATGTTAACTCATAACAGGTAGTATTCGCCGAGTTTTTTACCCGATGTATTGGTATTTATGAATAAATCTCCCCTATTAGTAGCCTTGGCGTTAGCGCTAAGTGGTTGTCAAACTGTGGCAACTCTAGACTCAGACTCTCAAGTCGCCACGCAAGCAAACCAACAACTCGAAGGCGCAAGTCCTAACGACATTAACAATGCATTGATGGTAAACGCACAATATCAGCAAGTTGACCCTGATGAGCAAGAAGCTCCCGTATTTGATGATGTATGGGAGCGAATTCGCTACCAACTTTCTATCGAAATACCGCAAAACCGCCCTGTTGTTACTGAACGTAATTATTACGCTCGCCACCAAGCCTATTTAGATCGTATTTCTAAACGTGCAGAACCTTACTTACACTTTATTGTTGAGGAAGTAGAAAAGCGCGAAATGCCAATCGAAATTGCACTACTTCCTATTGTAGAAAGCGCATTTGACCCATTTGGATACTCTAATCGCAGTGCGTCGGGCATTTGGCAGTTTATGCCTGCAACTGGTGAGCGATTCGATTTAAAACAAAACTGGTGGTACGACGGTCGTCGCGACATCGTGCAATCGACTCGCGCAGCACTTGACTACTTATCGTATTTACATAAAACACTTGAAGGCGATTGGCTTAACGCGATTGCTGCTTATAATTCAGGTGAAGGGCGCTTGATGCGCGCTATTAAAAAGAATCGTAAAAAGCATTTACCTACCGATTTTTGGTCTCTTGATTTACCAAGTGAAACAACAGCCTACGTACCAAAGTTATTAGCACTTGCCGATTTATTAAAACGCTCAGATGATTTTAACGTTACATGGCAACCAGTAATTAATGCACAAGTGGTTGAAGTGGTTGATGTTGGCTCGCAAATAGATTTAGCGCTTGCTGCTGATATGGCTGATATGACGCTTACTGAGCTATACAGATTAAACCCTGGTTTTAATCGCTGGGCAACTGATCCTAATGGCCCTCATTCTTTATTATTGCCTGCTGATAAAGCAGAGGAATTTAGTCAAAAACTAGCAAACACTGATGTTAAAAACAGATTACGCTGGCAGCGTTATATTGTGGCTCGAGGCGACAGCTTATCGGTAATTGCCAAAAAGTTTACAACAAGCTCAAGCGCAATCCGATCGCTTAATAAACTCAAATCAAATACGATTAAAGTAGGCCAAGAGTTATTAGTCCCGCTTACTGATGGCGCTATAAATAGCGAACATTTACCAAAGCAGATGCGTTTAGCTGCTAATAAAGCAACTCGCACAAAGCTTTCGCACACAGTTAAAAGTGGCGACACGTTATGGGACATTAGCCGCGAATATGACGTAACTATGGATGAGCTGGCTAAATGGAATAAGCTAAAGAAAAACTCTGTACTGCGCCTAAATCAAAAACTAACTGTGTATAAGTCAGCTAATAAACCACAAGCAACGGCAAGCACCAACCGTACTATTACATACAAAGTACGCCGAGGTGACTCACTTGCACGTATTGCGTCTAAATTTAATCTAAGCGTTAACGAAATTATTAAGTGGAATAACTTAGCCGGTCAAAAATACTTACAACCTGGCCAAAAGCTAAAGCTTAAAGTAGATGTCAGAAGTAGTTAATACCAATTTTATTAAAAAACATAATCACCCTATCGCATAAAATAGATTCCAAATAGCTCACTTATTTAATGCAATTGGTATAATTCACTACTTAATACACACTAAAAAGGAGCGCATGCGCTCCTTTTTAGTGTGTATTAAGCTAAAACAACAGTCACAGCTTGTAGCTTAAACCTAAGAATAAGCGTGGGCCGTAGTCATTCACCTCACCAAGGTTACCTTCAACAAAGAAATCTTGTGATTTAGGTGCGCTGAACAAATTAATTGCTTCTGCTTTAACTCTGAAGTGCTCATCGATTTTGTATGATGCGCGCATTTCCCACACACCTACGCCATCAACATAACGAAGGTCGAGTACCATTTGTAGTATATGGTTGGAAATACTCACTACGATATTTGTAAATAACAGCAGTATCAAATCCACCAATTTGGTAGTACAGCTGGCTGCTAAATACATGCTTTGAGAAACCAGGTACTGAAGCCGACTCAATAATACCGTCAGTTAACTGTGTAGTATTACCATCTACGTCAGTCTCAAACGTATCGCCGTATAAGCTATCTTGGAACTCAAAATCAGTGTCTGCATAGTTGTAACCAAATTTCATACCGATGCCATTATCCCAGCGGTAAGAAAATGAAGCTTCAAGACCTAATATTTCACTGTCCTCGTCTGATGTAACAGAGTTAGTAATTGGTAATGAAACTGTTTCACCACCAACAGTAAAATCTTCAATTACTGTTTGCTGCTGAAAGCCGCCGTTGAACTGTTTGTAGTATAAGCTTAACGCTAAGATTGAATCTTCGTTAGGGTACCATTCAAATGCAGCATCGTAGTTCCACGACATAAGCGGTTGAGTATCTGGGTTACCAGAACCATTTACACCCACTAATAAATCGCTGATTGAAGTTGCTGTACCTTCTGTATCTTCTTGGAATGTACGGCTGTAACCTAAATCAGATGGATCTGCGCGTGACATACCACGGTATATACCAGCTCGGAATAAAATATCTTCACTGTAATCAATAACTAGGTTAAAACTTGGTAAATACTTAGTGTAGTCACCACCGCTTTTTATTTTATCCAATGAACCATTATCAGATTCAACCAGAGAAAGTACACCGGTATCACTTGTTACAACATCAAAGCTATTTCTAAAACCAATCGAAGTTACTTCTGTGTCTACAATACGAAGACCAAAGTTACCGCGAATGAATTTACCAAACATTTCAGTATCGTAATTAGCCATTAAGTACACTGATGTTGTTTTTTCTGTTACATCAATTGTACCTGCATTTTCATATTCAACTTCTGGGTAAGCAAACACACCATCAGCGTTAGAACCAGCTACAGCTTGTGAGAAACATACGTTGTCGTATGTAGCCCATGATGAACCTGTACCGCTATCTACAACGTTACCGTCACTATCAACATTTGTTACAATATCGCCATCAGATACACTCGATAAAAAGCCTGATTCTGGAAAGTCGATTTGACAACCTTGTAATACGTCAAGCGCTTCAGTACCAGAGTCTAGTGTAAATTCGTTTCTTGAACCGTTACCTTGGCTACCACCATACTGTAGGAACGTCATTTCAGATGTTCTAATACCACCTTGTACACTGGTGAAAACGTTACCATCTAGCGCATAGTCAAAATCTAATCGCGCTGAGATAACTTCGTTTTCACGAACATTTTCACGGTCAAGTCGCGTTCTTAGGCTATCTGTAAAGTTTGAAATATCCGTTACATCAAAATCTGTCAGTGTGAAATGAGGGATCTCATCACCCATATCCCAAGAAAAGAAATTACGACCTGATGTTCTACCGCGGTTAGATATTTGAAGTTCTTCACGTTCAGTTTTTGAATATGCTAAATCTAGGTCAACAGTTAATCTATCAGTAACTGTATGTTCTATATTTATGCCGTAACCTTGGTAGTTTTCTTCACGAGAAAATTGCTCACCCGCTGATTCAATGCGCTCTTCACCTTCCCAGTGCAAAATACCGCCTACATCGTTAGTAACAAGTGTTGGACCTGTTACACCTGGTGTGGCACGTTTTTGTAAAAAGATTAAATCGTGGCGTGCTTCTTGTTGTGTTCTATCTGAAATTTGCGCATCAAAGTTAACATCCCAATCAGCTGAAGGTTGGTATTGCAGTGCAAAAAACATTGCATCACGCTCATCTGATGTCTCGTTTTGACGGTAGCTTCGGCTACTACCAGTCCAAGCATACGGAGTACCATCACTTACTGCTTTGCCCGTTTCAGGATCAATTTCTGTATCGTAACCTTGGTTGCTACTGCCACTAACTTGGTCTTCACAGTCGCCTGCGCTGCTACGGTAAAAACCTTCATTAGTATTATTTGGATCGTTTAAACAGGCCCATAATGAAGAACCTGATGGGCTAGAGCTTCTGTATTCAGCTTCTGGTTGGCTAATATCTTGGCGCTGTACACCAAAAGACACACCAACGGCTTGGCCGTTATCAAATTCAAACTGGTCAACATAACTAAACGTGCCACGGTAACCAGCGTCACTTTGAAGTGAGTTATCTACATTACCTTCATCAGGGTTGTAGTTTAATTTAACCTCTGCAGATACACGTTGTTTGCCAAAATCAAGTGGAGTTATAGTTTCAAGTGCAATAACACCTGCAACACCACCTTCAATCATTGAGGCATCTTGCGTTTTATATATCGCTACTTTTTTTACAAGTTCAGAAGGAAACTGCGAAAAGTTAACTGAGCGGTCACCACTACCATTAGTCGCTTCACGACCATTAATGTGTGTTGCGCTTAAAAATGGACCAAGACCACGAATAGTGATTTCTGTTGCACCACCGTTTTCACGGTGAGATGCAGCACCTGTAATTGATTCCAGTGCTTCACCGATAGACAGTGCTGGTAAATCACCAATATCTTCAGATGACAGGCCATCAACTACCGTTGTTGCTTCACGTTTAATTGCTATTTGGTCTTGTATCGTTCTACGTGTACCTGTAACACTAATTATTTCAACGTCTTCTTCAACTTCTGTCGCTTTTCCCTGATCTTCCTGTGCGCTTGCTGTAAATACGCAAGAACTTGCCATACCTGCGATGACCGCTGTTCTTACCCATTTTGCAACTGGGCGCATTGCAAACTGCCCTGTTGTAGAATTATTGTTATCTCGTGACTTCAACGACATTTGAATTCTCCGCTGGTTGTTGTTGTGTGATTTTAGTGTGTTAGCTTGTTATGCTGATGTATATTTTATGTGACCTTTGACATTAATATACTTAAACCCAGCACGATGATCAACCAATTTTAGATTTAAATATTACCAATAGGTATACCAATTATCACTTGAAATTATTACCGCGGTGTCAGATAGGTTTAAAGCGAAGAATACTAATAATTGAGAACAAGGAATGATTAGTAAAATTAAATCAAATAAACTAGGTACTCGGAGCTAATAACACCCAAGTTTGAAGGATTAATTAATGCTGTTACTTAATAGGTATTTAAGAAATTAGATTCTGATACCGATTGAGTAAGGGAAGTGGATATTAGGAATGCGTTAGATAAATTGTTAAAAAGTAGGGGTTATTATCTTGCCCCTACTTTATTTATATACTAAGTGATGCTTTATAAAATAGCGTTATTATAAAACTCTACAGGCTCATTTGAGCCCAAAACAACAGGCACACGTTGATGCAAGCTAGTTGGCGCAATATCTAAAATACGCGTTCCTCTAGAGGTTGCTTTACCACCTGCGTTTTCAACTAAAAGTGCTAACGGGTTTGCTTCATAAAGCAGTCTTATTTTTCCGTTATCGTTACCACTGCGTTTATCTTGCGGATACAAAAATAACCCGCCTCGGCATAATATACGATGAACGTCGCCTACCATCGCTGCATTCCAACGCATTGAGCTTTTTTCAAAGCTTTCACAAGTGTAAAGCAATTTATCAAAATACACTTGTGTCGGTTCGTCCCAATAACGGTAGTTAGCCATATTAACGGCAAATTCACGACTTTGCTCAGGCACATTCAATTGCTTATTTGTCAGTAGATAACCGCCATGTGTTGAGTCTAATGTATAGCAACGTGTTGGACCGCCAGTACTCATTACAAGTAATGATGAAGGGCCGTATAACACATAGCCTGCACATACTTGATTTACACCAGGCTGACTAAATTGCTCGTCGCTGTCGAAGGCAACATCATCACGGGCTAAGTAAATAGTAAATATAGTGCCTATTTGACCATTAACATCGATATTAGAAGAGCCATCTAATGGGTCAAAGGCAACAATAAACTTACCTTCAGGATGACCACCTACTGCATGATCTTCTTCTTCTGATGCAACTGAGCGTACGCTGCTATCGTCAAGTAGTATGTCTTTAAGTAGTTGGTTTGCGATTACATCCAACTTTTTTTGAACTTCACCCTGAACATTTTCGTTAAGGGTTGAGCCTAAAACACCGGCTAATTCACCCTGACTTACTCGAAAAGCAATTTCTTTACTAGTCGCTAAAATTGTGCGAATAAGTAAAATAAGATCGGTATCTACACCGTCTTCTTTCAATACTGTATTTAATCTTTTCATGCGCTATACCTATTTACACAATTTAGATCGTCAAAGCATTGCTCTAGTCTTGCAACCATACTTTGCTCTGAATGACGCAGCCATACGCGAGGGTCGTAATATTTTTTGTTTGGCTTATCTTCCCCATCAGGGTTACCAATTTGCTCTTGTAGGTATGCTTGGTTATCTTTGTAGTAGTCTAAAATACCTGTCCAACACGCCCACTGCGTATCGGTATCAATATTCATCTTAACTACGCCATAGGTTAAAGACTCTGCAATTTTATTGTACTCAGAACCACTACCACCATGAAACACAAAATTAATTGAGTTGCTTGGTAGATTAAATTTCTCTGATACGTAAGCTTGTGAATCTCTTAAAATAGTTGGTGTAAGAACAACGTTACCCGGCTTATATACACCGTGAACATTGCCAAAAGACGCTGCAATTATAAAGTTAGGGCTAATACGGCTCAAACGTTCGTAAGCAAATGCAACATCTTCAGGCTGAGTATATAAAGAAGAGCTATCTAAGTGTGAGTTATCAACACCGTCTTCTTCGCCGCCCGTGCAACCAAGTTCAATTTCTAGAGTCATACCTATTTTTGCCATACGCGTTAAATAACGTTCACAAATTTCAATATTTTCTTCTAAAGACTCTTCTGAAAGATCAATCATATGCGAGCTAAACAGTGGTTTGCCCGTCAGTTCAAAGTGTCTTTCACCTTCATCAAGCAAACCATCAATCCAAGGAAGTAGCTTTTTAGCTGCATGATCAGTATGAAGCATTACTGCCACTTCATAATGTGCTGCCACTGAATGTACATATCTTGCAGCACTTACCGCCCCAAGCACTGCTGATTGTTGCTCTGGTAAAGATAAGCTTTTACCACAAAAAAATTGAGCTCCACCATTAGAAAGCTGAATAATAACGGGCGAGTTTTTCTTTTTAGCAGCTTCTAGCGTCGCATTTATAGATGTTGTACTAACAACATTTACCGCTGGCAAAGCATATTGATTAGTACGCGCATGCTCATACACAGCACTTACTTCATCGCCAACGATTACGCCTGGCAGTATTGTTGGGGCTAAATAATTCATTTATGCAATCCTTTCTATTTTAAAGCCTGGATACAAGAATCGGTAATTGCTTGCCAGTTTTCTTGCTCAACCCATTCTTTCTTCGCTATCCAAGTACCGCCAACGGCGAATACATTATTTAAAGAAAGATAGTCCATTTTGTTACTTTCGCTAACACCGCCTGTAGGGCAAAAGCTGACTGCTCTAAATACTGACGATACAGCTGATACAAAAGGTGCTCCTCCGGCAAGCGATGCCGGGAATAATTTTTGCTCTTCAAAGCCATATTCAAGCGCCATTAAAATATCACCTGTGTTTGATACACCAGGAAGTACCGGTACATTACATTTAGCAAGTGCGGCAAGTAATACAGGAGACACAGCTGGCGTTACAATAAAGTCAGAACCCGCTTCTAGTGCTTGATCTAAAATTTCAGTATTTATTACCGTACCCGCACCTACTTTTAGCTCAGGCACTTGTGCCTTAATAGCTTTTAATGCTTCTAAAGAAGCTTCTGTTCTTAGCACTACTTCAACTAAAGTAAGGCCGGCGTTAGCCATAGCTTTCGCTATTTGAACACCTTGCTCTGGCGTATCAGCTTGAATTATAGGTAGCAGTGTTTGTCCTGACATAAGTTCAGAAAAGCGAGTCATAACGTTGTTCCTTTATAAAAAAGTAATGCGGCCGAGGTATGGCGGCCGTTAATGTTAAATTATTTTGTTATACCAATTGCATTAAATTAATGAGCTATTATAGCGACAAGAAAATAGCTCAATAACAAGGCTAAAATTATGATACATAGTTGTTCTATATAAATAATTTTTAACGTAGTTAGTGAGTTATTTAATACGCTAAGGTGATCATGTTTTTAATAAAATTGGTATCAGATCCCAGCTTTAACCATTGCTAGCTGAAATATATCTTTTGGAGCAATAGCGCCTGGCTGTTGTATAACAGCACCTGCTGCTTTTGCAGCAAGTTGTACAGCACTTGAAATTGATTTATCAGATAAACGAGCACCTAAATAAACACCGTTAAAAGCATCGCCTGCTGATGTAGTATCTACAACATTTGTTACCGGTATTATAGTGTGGCTTTGAAGGGTCTCGCCCTCTTTTGTCACTACCGATTCAGGGCCATTTTTAACAACAATTTCTTCTATTTGGTAAGGTTTTAAATATTCAACAACCGCTTCTACGCTATGTACGTCATAAAGTGTTGTTAAATCTTCAACGCCAGGTAGGGTAATATCTGCAAGCGTAAAGGCTAAATGATATTGCTCTTTAGTTTCCTCTACACTATTCCACAAACGCGCTCTGTAGTTAGGATCAAAAACTATTTTAACTCCAGCATCTTTGAGCTGCTTTACAACTTTCCAAAATTGCTCACGTGCACTTTCTTCAATTATTGCTAATGAAATTCCTGAAAAGAAAAACATATCACCTTGGCTAAGCTGCTCAAGTGCATCAGCATCTAAAAAATCAACAACCTTTTTAGCTGCAGAATCATTGCGCCAATAAATAAAGCTACGCTCACCATGCTCATCGGTTTCTATGTAATACATGCCAGGTACTTTGGTATCGTGAGCAAATACGAGCTGTGTATTTATTTCTTCACTTTCAAAGCGTTCTAGCATTTTTTTACTTAAATTATCTTGACCTAAAGCCGTAACAACCGAAGTAGTAACCTGTGGGAAGCAACGCTTTAAATACACTGCAGAATTATAAACATCGCCTGCAAATGATTGGTGTAGTGTTGCCGCGCTCATAGTCCTAAGCTCGACCATGCATTCACCGATAAAGTAAATATTTTTCATCTTGGAAGTTACCCTATGTAGTTAACTGCTATGCGCTTATACAAAACATGTTGGCATAGCAGTTATTATCTAGATTATTGAGGCTTTTTAAGAGGTTCTATTTTTGGAATTAAAATCCAAACAGCTGCCATTGCTATAATGGCTAAAGAAGCACCAATAACAAATGCTGGTGTATAGTTACCATCAGCAGTAAGAATAGGCACAAGCGATGTAAGGCCTACAGCACCAAGTTTTGCCGCCATACCAGAAAAACCTGATAATGTACCTACAGCTTTTTTGCCTAACAAATCACTTGGTAGTGTTTGCACATTACCAATTGCAGTTTGAAAACCAAATAAAATAACAGCCATAATTAGTACCGCTGTCGTTGGTCCGCCAGGGTTAGCCATTGCAAGTAACGCTGGTAGCATAATTAAACAGCCCAGCGTAATAGTTAACTTACGTGTTTTATCAGTGTTCCATCCGGCTTTAAGTCGATTTTGTGCCAGTAAGCCACCAAACCATGCACCAAACATAGCGCCAACATAAGGAACCCAACCGTATATACCAATAGACTTAACATCCATGCCGTATACTTCGTTTAGGTAAATAGGTATCCAAAAAACAAATAACCACCAAATAGGGTCAATCGCAGCAGAGGCAATAATTACACCCCAGCTTTGCTTGCGAGAGAGTAACTCGGCAGTAGACGGGTTATATTCTTCTTCATCTTCGCCAGTCACATCGCCATTATCATCAACACGTCTTTGACCTGTTAAGATATATTCACGTTCTTCGGCAGTAAGCCAAGGGTGAGAGCTAGGCGGCGCTTTAACTAAAATTAACCAAGGCACTAACCAAAGAAAACCTAATACACCAACAAAAACAAACACCATTTGCCAGCTAAAGTAGATAGTTAAGTATGCAATTAAAGGAATCGCAATAATACCGCCGATAGCAGCGCCAGAGTTAAAAATACCCTGTGCTAATGCACGCTCTTTAGTTGGAAACCATTCAGCATTACCTTTAGCTGCGCCCGGCCAGTTACCAGCTTCGGCTACACCTAAGATTGCGCGAAAAATACTAAGGCTAAGTACACCTTGTGCAAATGCATGGGCAACGGTTGCAATAGACCAAACACCTATCGATAAAACAAAACCGAAGCGGGTACCCACCCAGTCAAATATTTTACCAAATATGGCCTGACCAAATGCATAAGCAAATACAAACACAATTGAAATATTAGCGTATATTTGTTTGCGTTCTAATGCTGATTCATCAGGGAATAAATCTTCAACAATATCAGGCCAAAGCACGCTAAGTGCTTGACGGTCGATATAGTTAATAATGGTAGCTAGCGCAATTAGCGCTATAACCCACCAACGTAAGCCTTTAAGTTGCATAATTAATCCTCAAGAAAGTCTTCACGCGCTGGGCTAAAGGTATCAATCAGGATTCCGCCTGTTGGGCAGGTAGCTCCATGATCAGCAAATGGTGGGATTAAGCAGCTATCACCCGGTTTTAAGATTTTAGTTACGCCATCAATGTTAAAGTGAAATTCACCTTCAACAACATACGTTACTTGAGAATGTCTGTGAGCATGGTTATAACCAATAGCCCCTTTCTCAAACCAAATTTTAACAGCCATTAGCTCTTCGTTATAACCTAGCATTTGACGTTTTAGACCATTTCCTAAATCTTCAATTTCAGTCTCGTTGCCAAATGAAAAGTTTGCGCTTTGCTTTTGCATCCTATTTACTCCTGATTATTGTTCATCATATAAACGGCTAATCGGCCATTTAAAGTGAACTCTTTATTTTGATAATTGAATGTGTTTTTAGCTGATGTTGGTGCTTTATTAATAGCCACTAAATATGACTTGCCTTTAATATCAAGTTCAACAAGTGTTAAATCGCCCTGCTGACTATATTCAAGCTTTGTAACTCTACTAACAGCTTCTAAGGTATATTCTTTACTTGGATTATATTCACCGTGAGGCTCTAATACTGATATAAATTTATGATGCTTTTGACCCTCAACGCGACGAATAAAACCGTTTTCGTTGCGTAAATTAAAATCAGGGTCATTTGCGCCTATTTGGGTAAACAAGAAAGACTCACCACCTTTAACTAAACTCGTTTGCGTATAAAAACGACCATTCTCGTTTAACCACGTTACTTTAGCTAAACCACTTTGAGGTTGCGCTTGAGCTTTAAGCCATAGATGCTGGTAGCCATTTTTAGTACCTAATGCAGCGAGTTGTGTTGCATTCGCTTTTAGCTCAAAGCTGGTATCTATAAGCTGACCTTTATAATGCAAAGGCAAGTCAAGCTGATGCGCTTTATTTGCTGCAACATCAAATATATCAAGTGCAACTGTGCTTTGTAGTTCAGGTAAGTTAATAAGTGCAAGCGTACGTTCAAGATCAACGCCTTTATAAGCTGTGCTTATTTCGCCACTTGAAACCGTGCCATATTCATTTGTTTCAAAGAAGTTAAGCGTTGGGTAGTTATTATTACCTACTTCAACATTTGCATTAAAATGTGTTGTTTCGTCAACCACTACCGTATTGTGCGCAACAGTGTGTTTAGCGTAAGTTTCGTTTTCAAGTAAATAACGACCGCCGTATTTAGCTTCTACATTTAAAAAACGTGCTGCGCCATAATCAGATACAATTTCATTACCGTGGTCGTAAAACTGCCATGTTAGTTTATCAAAATGACCATGACCTAAACCTTGTGCAGCAGGTTTAAATAGTAGAGCTTGATCGCCACCTACCTGCGTTCTCATTACCACTAGAGCACCTTGTTTACCGTCATTACCATCGCCGAAAGCAACTGATTTAAACGAATAAGGTTTTGCCATGTTGTTATCAAGTGCTTGAGCTACTTTTAGTCCATCACCAGAGAGGATTATTTGGTCTTGTTGCTTAGCAATATCTAAATAACCTGCATCGTTGGTTAAACCGTATGCCGCAGTTACACCATTTACTAACTCAATGGTATCGATACCTTTACTTTTTATTGCATCGTTAATTGGGAAGAACAAACCGTTGTAGCTAAGTTGAATCGTCGTATCAATCGCTTTTAATAATATGCCATCGCGATATTCAAAGATTTTTCGTTGTGGTTCGTTGTTTTCAATCGCTTTAGCAAACGTTACAAATGGTAATAGTGCAAAGCGTTGATAGTAAGGACCTTCGTTATAGTAACCTTGTGGTGAAAACAGCATCTCTAGCTGCTTAATAAAGCCACCTTTACCCGACTTTTCTAAATCGTATAATGATTTTTCTACCCACTCAGGTTCACCTAATACATACCCTGCCATGCCAACACCCGCTGTTGCCCATGTTCCATGGTTATGTACTTTATTAAATGTAGAAGGCTGGCCCACTGATGTGAACAACGAAACAGGACGTAGTAAGTCATTTTCAATTTTTTTAATGTTATCGGCATTTAAAGAATCATGAATTAGATCATATGCTTGTATTGTGTACACAAGCCACATTGCTTCATTTAGGCTTTGCCAAAAAAACTTACCTGGATTTTGCGAATCCATTTTACGTTTTGGATGCAGACCAAGCGTTGGGTATAATTTTGCATACTCAAGCAACATATCACGTACATAATTTGCGTATTTATCATCTTGGCTTAATTGATAAATAATGCCCGCATTGTACATAAGTTGGTAATTTTTCTTGTGGCGTTCATGTGTATAACCACCACCGCCGTCTTTTGGAACTGGCACAGTGATAGGCTGTGCAATTTGCTCGTCAACTTGTGCTTTTAGCGATTCAAACGCGTTAGCAAACTTTGTGCTACCGTTGCTACTAATTGCTTGGCGCATTTGCTTAACATCATCAGTAGTAATTACTAAGTTTGGGTGCGCTGCATGCGCACCCAATGATGTAAGTAATGTAAGTGCAGCTACAGCAGCTATTTTAAAACCTGTTTGGCATTTTAATAAGTGCATAGTATTTACCCTGCCTTATTTAAAATGTTGTTATTTTTTAATACTGCCGTATGCGGGCCTTTAACTCTTAGTTCTTTAACACTTGGTGCTTTAGTTTCATCAAATGTATTGTTTGAGATTTCAGTTTTAGGCTCGCCTACTGTGTGCTCTACAACAATAGGAGCAGTTTTAACAAATTTATTATCTTTGATACTAGTAACCTGAACACCGTGAACATAAATGCTCGCTTGCTCTTTATTACGCTTACCAAAGCCAATATTATTAAGCGTGTTACTCGTCATTTCGAAATGAGGACCAAATGTACTTTCATCTGAACCACCACGGTAAAGCTTAACTATGCCGCCTTCTACATCGTTAAATGTATTATTATTTACAATGACGTATTCCGCGTTATAAACACCTAAGTCTTCAATTTCAGTATTTAGACGTAAAATGTCACCTGTTACTGTATTAAAGGTATTACCTGTAAGAATAATTTCATCAGCCATTGCACCTTTACCAGTGATAAAGAAATGGAATGAATGATTAATATCTAAAGCATTCAACTCAGAGTTAGTCATTACAAAGCGATAATTATCAACCATACCCCATTTTTGCGTACGAACAATGCTGTTCCCTATTGCATCTGGCGCGTTTTCACCTGAAATTGATAAGCCATCTAGTTTTAAGCTGCCGCCATCATGTATTTCAAATAATGTAGAGCGTTGAAAAGTAAGTTTAGACTTGCCGCTTTGCTTCGCTTTAATTGTCAACGTTTTATCAATTTTAACCAGTTTAGAAACATCATACTGGCCAGGCGCTAGTTCTAGAACATCGCCCGACTCTGCATTATCAATAGCGTCTAGTAATGCACTTACATCAGCTTTAACAGAATGTGTTTTACCAGAATCAAAATCAACTAAGGCAGGTACTTTTGCATACCAGCTAACACCGGTATCTTCTTTTTTCAGCACTTTTAAATCGCGCTTTGCACCTACATTTAAACTTTTAGATGTTGGGTAAAGTAGACCATTACTTGCTTTTTTAAGTGTGATTTTTTCTTTCTTTACACCGTACATTAACTCAGAAATCACTTTTGTATCAGCAATGTTGTTACTTAGTACCAACCCACTTACATCATCAAATGTTGTAAATGGCTGTTCGCCATCTTGATTTATGATTAAGTTGTTTTTCATTACGCTATTTTTTGGGGCTGCGCTACGCTCAACATCGCTACCTGCAGCAAGTTGAATATGACGCACATTTATAAATGTGTTGTTTTCAATCGTCGCATTTTCTACTTGGTGATAACGATTAATAGATGAATTTGGAACGCCGTTCATCACAGTAAAACCACTGCCAAAACGATAGCCTGTTAGGCCTTGTAGGTAGTTATTTCTTACAATTTGATCTTTATTGATAACACGGATACCACCTGTGTGATCAACACCATTACCAATGAAGATATTTTCTTCTATAAGATTGCCGTTACCATGGCGCAGCGTTAATGTACCGCGCGCTTCATAAAATACGTTATTACGAAGGATGTTTTTACCTGACTTAACCGAAACAATTTCTACTTCACCATTGGTACGTTCAAAGTAATTATTTTCAACCAATGTATGCGAATCAGTTAGTGAGTAATGGCTTGTGCCAATACGTAGGGTTTCACCACCGTTAGAACCAAAAGTAGGACGGTAGCCAAAATAGTTGTTGTCTATGCGGTGATAGTTTTCCTGACTTGCTTGAGTGTTTAAACGAACAGCAACTGTCACACCTTTATTTCGTTTGCCAACTAAATGACTATGATCAAAGCGGTTATGTTGTCCATATAATGCAACCCAATAATCAGACTCTCGTTTGTCTGGATTACTGTAATTATCGATTACTGTTTGAGTAACTCGTGAATTGTAGGCTAATTCATTTTTATTTTTACGAAACTCTATTACAGCTGAGCTCGGTGTGTAGCCGTCTTTAAATACTAAACCTGAGGCTTCAAGGTATTTACCTGCAAGTCTTAGGTTCGATTGACCCGATAAAATTACTTTACCGTTAGTTTCAGCAGTCAATAAAATAGGAGAGTTTTTTGTACCTTGGCCTTCAAGTAGGATTTCGAAGTCAGACCAAGTACCATTTTTAAGTACTACTTTGTCGCCAGCAACTAGATTAGCTGCGATATCATTAAAAGCTTGTTTACTTTCTACAAAATAATCTTTGGCCGATATTTGTGTGGATATGCAACCGATGAGAACTAGACTAAGCTTTATTGTGTTAATCAAACGCATAGTTAACTCTTTTTCGTTGTGACTGAAAGTAGTGCTTCATCAGAATTTAAAAAAGCTGACATTGCACAAAGACTTTAGTCAATTGGTGTCATGTGTGTTAAAGCGCCTTAAGCCAAAAGCTTAAAGCGCTCAATAAGGTCGAGAAGTATTACTTTTCTAGCTTTTTGAAGTAATCAAAAATTTCAGGAACGTTACCTTGACCCATACCAGCGTCAAACGCTGCTTGTAGGTTAGCTGATGAACCTTCAGCGATTTTTGATTCAGTACCTAGGTCTTCTACCATTTGTAGGAAGTAGCCTAAATCTTTGTTTGCATTAGCAATCGAGAAACCAAGGTCGCTAACATTATCAACTGCATAGTTTTTACAAAATTGCATAAACGGTGAATTAGATGGACCAGTCGACATGATGTCAAAAAGTTGTTGACGGTCAACACCAGCAAGCTCTGCAACTGCAAATGCTTGTGACATAGCACATACTGTAGTCATGCCCATGAAGTTGTTGATAAGCTTAGTTGTATGACCTGCACCTAGCTCGCCAAGATGGAAAACGTTTTCACCTTGATCTTCTAGTACTGGTTTAACTTTATTGAATGTATCAATATAGCCTGCAGCCATGATGTTTAAAAGGCCGTCTTTAGCATGTGCTGGTGTACGACCAAGAGGAGCATCAATCATGCCTGCGCCTTTAGCTGCTAAATCAGCACCAATTTTTTTAGTAGATGATGGAATAGAAGTACCAAAATCAACTAGTACTGCACCTTGTTTAATACCCGCTAGGATACCGTCTTCTGCATAAATGATTTTTTCTACAACGGCAGAAGTTGTAAGACAAAACATAACAATATCTGAACCTTCAGCTAGCTCTTTAGCAGTGCTTGCTGTTTTTGCGCCTCTAGCGACACATGCTGCAACCGCATCTTTGCTAAGGTCCATAACAATTAGCTCATAGCCTTTGTTTTGTAAATTTTCGGCCATGTTGCCGCCCATTAAGCCTAAGCCGATGAAACCGATGACTGGTTTTGACATGAATAACTCCTAAATATGTGGCGCATACTTTTATAAGAACAAGTAAAATCTACTTTAAAATACGCTGTGTCTTTGTTTCAATTTGTAGAGTAACTTTAAGCTTGAGTTATTTATAAATTAACCTGTGCAAAACGTAACTCTGATTAATTACCAATACATTGTATTCACTCAAACCAAGCAACTTACCAATTGGCATGCAAAAACTGTATTACCACACGCCTTTCTTGTCAACCAATAAGTTAACCAAGTAAATCCCATATTTTTACAAATTACATACAAATTAATTTAATATCAATTAAAAACAAAGAGTTAGATATCACAAACCTAATCAGACATAGGTTAACTTTTGTTGAACAATTAGTAGCTTTTTTTATACTAATAGGTTGACCAATAATTGAGTGTTCTTTATTTAAATATGCAAAATTCAATAAAATGGTTCATTAATTGGTAATTTACAATTGATGTTATTGGTAAAATTATAAAGACCATACGCCAACAGCTTCCAACTCTAAATGGTATTGAGGTTGTGATTTGTACGTAACGCCTACATATATAGCTAATACATATAACCCCCCTAAAACGCGCTTAATAATAGCGCTTAATTAAAAATACCCTAAACTTTGAATAAATAACTAAAGGAACTAAAAATGCGTTTATTACATACTATGCTTCGTGTAGCCGATTTGGATAAATCAATTGCTTTTTATACTGAAATATTAGGTATGAAAGAATTACGCAGAGCTGATAACAGTGAATACAGATACACTCTTGCCTTTGTTGGATATGGCGACGAAGCAGATAACACAGTATTAGAGCTAACTTATAACTGGGACGAGGATAGCTACGACCTAGGTAATGGATATGGTCATATTGCTATTGAGTTTGATGATATTTACAAAGCATGTGCAGATATTAAAGCAGCTGGTGGCAATGTAAGCCGTGAACCAGGGCCTGTAAAAGGCGGTACTACTGAAATTGCTTTTGTAAAAGACCCAGATGGCTATGCAATTGAGTTAATTCAGAAAAAAGAAGACATGAGTAAATTTTAAATTACTTAACAACCAATTCAAGTAATAACAATTTGCTTAATGACAATCTGCTTATATATGGGGTCTATTTAACGTTAAGAAAATTACGCTAGAACTAGGCAAAAATTTTTGTATCTAGTTGTTCTAAATAAAAATTTTTAACGACGTTATAGTGCAATTTAATTCGTTAAATTGATTAAAGATTTATGCTGGTTGGTATAACTATGGAGGGGTTTAATTTTATATATTGTTCAAATATTTATGCAGGTTGGTATTAAATAAAAAGGTGCTTTTCAGCACCTTTTTAACGCAACTGACTATCTTTACTGCCACGTCTATTAAACGATTTAGCGCTAGCACCATTACCTTCTATTGCAGCTTGGCATACAACACAGTAGCGCACTCCTGGTAACGCGAGCCTTCGTGCTTGTGGGATTTTCTCATCGCACTCATCACATAACTCTGCACTTGCGCCAGATATTAAATTGCTTCTTGCATACTGTACGGCATCATTAACACTCGCATCAATTTGATCTTGAATTGCACCGTCTCGTGCCCATCCACTTGCCATAAATCCTCCTAATAAAGTTGGATGTTTAAATTTATGCTACCAAATCGAATCTTTATAAGTACTGAATGTTTTTGGATTTTTGGATTTTTGGATTTTTGGATTTTTGGATTTTTGGATTTTTGGATTTTTGGATTTTTGGATTTTTGGATTTTTGGATTTTTGGATTTTTGGATTTTTGGATTTTTGGATTTTATCTTAATAACACTACACTTCCCTATTAAAAAACAAGTAATTGGCGTCCTCAAGAGATTAGTACTCTTGATAACGTCGTGTATAGAGAGTGCGGTGTCACACTGCTTTATACAGTACTTAAAATAGTAAGTGGCGTCCCCAAGGGGATTCGAACCCCTGTTACCGCCGTGAAAGGGCGGTGTCCTAGGCCTCTAGACGATGGGGACACATAAATGTGTCACTAGGACAACTGAATTTTTAGACTCGTTTCAGACGAGCTTTCTTAATAACACTACACCCACTATAAAAATAGTAAGTGGCGTCCCCAAGGGGATTCGAACCCCTGTTACCGCCGTGAAAGGGCGGTGTCCTAGGCCTCTAGACGATGGGGACACATAAATGTGTCACTAGGACAACTGAATTTTTAGACTCGTTTCAGGCGAGCTTTCTTAATAACACTACACCCACTATAAAAATAGTAAGTGGCGTCCCCAAGGGGATTCGAACCCCTGTTACCGCCGTGAAAGGGCGGTGTCCTAGGCCTCTAGACGATGGGGACACATAAATGTGTCACTAGGACAACTGAATTTTTAGACTCGTTTCAGGCGAGCTTTCTTAATAACACTTCACTTCCCTATTAAAAATAAGTAAGTGGCGTCCCCAAGGGGATTCGAACCCCTGTTACCGCCGTGAAAGGGCGGTGTCCTAGGCCTCTAGACGATGGGGACACATAAATGTGTCACTAGGACAATTGATAAGTTTAACTCACATCATGAGCTTTAAGGTAATTGCGTTTAATACAAGTAAAGACTCGAGCTTTAATTGTGACGCTATTTTCTCGGTAAAACCGCCTTTAACTAATAAAAGCTAAGTGGCGTCCCCAAGGGGATTCGAACCCCTGTTACCGCCGTGAAAGGGCGGTGTCCTAGGCCTCTAGACGATGGGGACACAGAAAACTGCTACCCTAGGACAAAACACTAATTTTTGGTGGAGCCATGCGGGATCGAACCGCAGACCTCTTCACTGCCAGCGAAGCGCTCTCCCAGCTGAGCTATGGCCCCAACTTAATCAATACCCGTCGTGGTAAACACATCGTGTATCGCTTAGTGCGGGGCGCATTCTATGCACCACCCAAAATAAAGTCAACAGTTTTTTACCTAGCTTTATTTAAATGGTTTAATTTTCAACAAACTGGCTATCAAGCGTGCTAAAAAATACAATTTGAATAATATTCTAGCCCTACTGCTTATAATAACATCACTATATCGCAGCGAATACTCAACAACACCCTACTCCCCCTAATTAATACAACGAAACTACATCAAAGCAAAGATATACATTTATATGCAAATTAAACTTATCTAAAAACTACCAATTAAGGCCCCGCCAATCGCCTTAATCTTTTAAAAGTTATAATTACTTATAATAACCAAAGTTTAAATGTGGGTTTGAGAGTGCCCACAGCCTTCACTCGCTTAATAACAAGCGTAGCTCGTACTGAGAAAAGTCGGTTATTGTTTGAAGAACATTTTTTAAAGAGCATTGTAGCTTCGTAATTCTATGTACAAAACTTTAGCTATGTGTGATTTATTTAGAGCATGTTGACCTTTGTGGATTGAAATTTGTTCAATCTAGGGGCGATTTAATCGCGGCGCGAGGTTTGTAACCTAGTGGGCTAAGTAAAAACCGAGCAACAAAGAGTAATTATCCCTGGGCAGAATCCTTCGGGCAGCGCATGTCTGGTCTTTATTCAGCGTTATCGCCTATCTATGGGGAGTAACCAGACGACATCGGCTCTGCCTTGTCTAAACACCTAACATACTGCTGCAAATTTAACCTCGATAGATCAACACGCCCTAGTCTTAACCCGAAAGGCTGTTAGTGAGGAGTGCGTCTTTCGAATTGGCTAGGTTGGCTTATAAAAAATAAAACAAGTACAAAAATAAAGTTTAGAGTATTGTAAGTATCATTCGTTTGGGGAAGTTTAAATTAAATTCATTTTTAAAGGCCAACTCTATTAGCTAAATAACTCGCCCTAATATTAATCCATCTGGATTATAATCCTAAAAACGACTCCAATAAAAAAACAATGAGTATCGTAAAACTAAATTTAAGATTAATAGAGTTATAATTCCTGCTCACTTTTAGGTGCTTAATTGAACTGCCACCTTGAATTTGATGATAAAATAGACTTCCAAAGTATCCTATTGTTTATAAAATCTTCACTCAGTACATTTTTATCATTCAAGTGTTGACACATTTCCAACTCTATCTATAATAGCGCCCCACAACAACGCAGCAATGTGATGTTGTTTAGATGTGGGTGATTAGCTCAGTTGGGAGAGCATCGCCCTTACAAGGCGAGGGTCACTGGTTCAAGTCCAGTATCACCCACCACTTTTTAATTAAAGTGTTCACATCTAAATTCTATATGGGTCGTTAGCTCAGTTAGAAAAAAGAGAGCATCACCGCTACTTACAAGCAACGGCGAAGTTCACTGGTTAAAGTCCAGTACTATTTATTTTAATAGTAGCGTTTTAATTTATATGTGGGTGATTAGCTCAGTTGGGAGAGCATCGCCCTTACAAGGCGAGGGTCACTGGTTCAAGTCCAGTATCACCCACCACATATAAAACCTATTACTATATTAATAGTCGTGTTTTAAAATTGTAATATGGGTCGTTAGCTCAGTTACAAGAAAAGAGAGCATCACCGCCTTTTATAAAAGATGGCGAAGTTCACTGGTTAAAGTCCAGTACTATCTATATCGGTAGTAGCATGTAATATGGGTCGTTAGCTCAGTTGGGAGAGCATCGCCCTTACAAGGCGAGGGTCACTGGTTCAAGTCCAGTACGACCCACCATTTTTTAAATGGTGCATATTACAAAAAAATCTAAATGGGTCTTTAGCTCAGTTAGAAAAAAGAGAGCATCACCGCTATTTACAAGTAACGGCGAGGTTCACTGGTTAAAGTCCAGTACTATTTATTTTAATAGTAGCGTTTTAATTTATATGTGGGTGATTAGCTCAGTTGGGAGAGCATCGCCCTTACAAGGCGAGGGTCACTGGTTCAAGTCCAGTATCACCCACCACATATAAACCTATTATTATATCAATAGTCGCGTTTTAAAATTTAATATGGGTCGTTAGCTCAGTTGGGAGAGCATCGCCCTTACAAGGCGAGGGTCACTGGTTCAAGTCCAGTACGACCCACCATTCCTAGAATGGTGCATATTAAAATGTAATTTGGGTGATTAGCTCAGTTGGGAGAGCATCGCCCTTACAAGGCGAGGGTCACTGGTTCAAGTCCAGTATCACCCACCAAATAACATCAAGCGGTTAATTGATAATAAAGAATTAAATAACAGGCATACCTATTATATGTGGGTGATTAGCTCAGTTGGGAGAGCATCGCCCTTACAAGGCGAGGGTCACTGGTTCAAGTCCAGTATCACCCACCACATATAAATACCATTAAACTACTTCTCTAGTAATAACTCTTCCTTCTCATATTAAACACATTTACAAACTTTATAAAAACTCAATATATAAATCGCATTTAATAAAGAGCATCCCCACTCTTTACAAATAATGGCGAGGGTCACTGGTATCAAGCCAAGTAATCACCCACCACATATAAATACCATCAGACAACTTCTCTAGTAATAACTTTTTCCCATATTAAATACGTTTAACTCCTCTTTTTACCTTAAATACATTTCATATTTTTATTAAAATCTAAATTACCATATCAAAGCACTCATCAAATATAGCGTTTCCATTTTACTTATTTAGTTTTTAATTATGCTATTCGGCTCATTACTTTCGAAGTTAGATAAACGTATTAGGCAAAGTTAAGTACCTAATAAATACAGCTATCATTTAAATTCCCTTGTAAGCAGTTAAACTGTTGATTATAGTCTGTGTTAAATACAATTACGCTTAAGCCAATGCCAACTAAGATTTATTCAAAAGCCAAAATACTTATAGTCGAGGAGCAACCACTTGCCCAAAGCTATATGAAACAATCGTTAGAAAGGCTTGGCTTTCGGCAGTTGCGCTTTGCCGATCATGCAAACTCTGCAAAAGATCAGTGTTTAAGTGAAGAGTTTGATCTAATAGTTTGTTCATTTAACTTAAATAAACACCAAGATGGCTACCAACTTTATGAAGAGCTACGTGTAAAACATCTTATAAAAAGCTCGACTGGCTTTATCTTCATCTCAGCAGAAACAAGTGGTTCACTAGTTCATAGTGTTCTTGAACTCCAACCTGATGACTTTTTAGTTAAACCTTTTACAGTGCAAGAGCTCAAAATACGCATTGAACGAATTTTAAAGCGTAAAAACGACTTACAAACAGTGTATTCATTAATTGATGATGGTAACGATTCAAAAGCTATTAAATTTATTGATACCGCTCTAGATAAAAAAAACAGTAATTACAGCCCTATATTACTTCGCCTAAAAGGTGATGCCTTACTTCGTTTAAAACGAGCTCAGGATGCAAAAGACTTTTTTAAGTCTGTTCTCGACATTCAAAAATTTGCTTGGGCAAAAGTAGGCTTAGTAGAGGCACTTATAGCGAATAACGAACATATTTTGGCGCAGCGAATGCTCAAAACAATGTTAGAGCGCCAAGAAACTCGTTTAGTAGCCTTGGATTTGTTGGGCCGATTAGAAATAAAGCTAAATCAGTTTGAGCTAGCACAAGAGTTTTTGAGCCAAGCCGCGGAAATTGCACCGCGAAATATCACACGTCAAAAATCGCTAAGTAATGTCTCGCTAATTAATCACGACTATGAAAAAAGCTATTTAACTCAAAAAGATATTGCCACCTTCGCAAAGCACTCCATACACGACCACCCCGATGTATATTTAAATGCAGCACGTGCAGGTATCGACTTTGCGCTAACGACTGATCAAACCGATCAAATTCAACGAATTTCTAGGCAAACTAATCAATACATTAATGATTTAAAAAAACAGTTTCCTAATAATACAAACCAAGCTCAAATTGATGTACTTAATGCACGGCTTCATTATTTAAAAGATGAGCACCAAAAAGCGAAAAAGCTAATTGAACAGCTTGATGATGACGATACTCATATCCGATCGGTTGATGGCGCACTTGATAAGGCAAAAGCATTTCATGAACTGGGGTTTCATCAAAAGGCGCAAACCTTATTTACACAAATAATTACCCACTGTGAAAGACACCCTGCAGTTAGCGACACAACCTACTTGCGTTATATTCAGCAGCAACAAAGTGAGCGACGCGATATTAAAATGGGGCCGAAAGAGCTTAATAACCATGCAGTTAATCAATTTAATAAAGGCCAATTAAATACTGCGCTAGAAGCTTTTACACAAGCGTTTAGAGTCATGCCTCGTAATCAAAGTATCGCACTTAATTTATTACAGTGCCTATTTGATTCAACCAAGCAATCAGGTAGTTCATTTAATATGGAACTTGCGAAAAGATGCTACGTCCTTCTTGATAAAGCTAAATTACAAGCAGATCAGACGCAGCGTTTAGATAAGATTTTGCACATAGCAAAAGAAATGAATTTAGATATTCAAAGCGCTAGTAAATAAAATATTAGAGCTTTTTCATTGATGCGGCATTAACGCAATAACGTAAACCCGTTGGTAATGGACCATCTGGAAAAATATGGCCTAAGTGCGAATCGCACACGTTACAAACCACCTCTATGCGCTCCATACCATGGCTTGTATCGCTTACATAGCCAATCGCTTCAATTGTCGCAGGTTGCGTAAATGACGGCCAACCAGTACCGCTATCAAACTTCTCATCAGCATCAAACAATAGATTATCACAGCAAATACACACATACTTACCAGGCTCAAGTAATGTACAACTACCCGAGCTATCTGGGCGCTCTGTTCCCTTTTTACGTGTTACGTAATATTCATCTTCTGATAATTGCATCCGCCACTGCTCGTCAGTTTTGACTACTTTTTTACTTGGGGTAGGATTGCCGTTGGTGGCAAAGTTAATAACATCATTCCACTTCAACATAATAGCCTCATTGAATAGTTGATTAACCATACTTAATAAATTTATAAAAAGTACGGTTAATTATTACGTTATTTAATACTCTAAAGATCAGCTAAAGAGTGTTGACCGTTTAAGGCTGAAATTACCCAGCCGTAAATAAATCTCCTTAGCTAAAGGTAATATTTTGCTTTTCTGAGTCGGTAAGTATTCGTTTAATAAAACTATCTAGTTCTGCTTTTTTTGCAGGTAAACTAACACTTATTTGGCGCTCGTTATTACTGTAAATTATTAGCTCGTCATCCTTTGTCGTTATGCGTTCAATACTCTCAATAAATAACCAATCTGGACCGTGCTTTTTATCAAAAAACCCCATCAAACTAAAAAGTAATAGGTGTTGGGCGTCTCGCTGAATAAAATCCTCTAACCTGTTCCTTGATTTAAATAAAGGCGTTAGCCTATAAACGCTTGAGCAAAAAACAAATACCCACAACCCAAATAGCGCTTTAAACCACATAAACTCTAAAAAATCAGTGCTAATCATTAAAATAATAAGCACTAAGCCTATTAGCGATATAGCTATCGCTATTTTTTTATTTACAGCGTCCACAACTAATCCTTTTTAAGTCGCTTTTTTTCTTCTGATGCTTTTTCTGTCGGCTCAGGCCAATCATTAAAGAAAACAGTTAAATAGCGGCTTTTCATCAAATACCACAGCACCCATAAAACAATCATCATTTGTACTGCTAAAAAAGATGAAAACCGATAATGACTATGTGCAGCTTGAATACTTAACCATGTTAAATCAACAACGGCACATAAAATAAGGGGCCAACGCATATGTCGCCATATTTTTGCTAACCTGTCGCTCGCACTGTGTGAATCTCGTGGCCTGCGTAAGCAAAATAAAATAGTCGGTATTATCGCAACGCTTCCAATTGCTATTGCGATAAAAAAATCATTTTTATTTTTAAAAAATAAAGACATTAAATCCAGTTCAGGTCTGCGGCTTAAAGCCGCTATAACCCAAATAAAATAGCCACGTAAAAGCACAATCACACTTAAATGAAATGCAATAGGCGTACGATAACTTCCGTACTTATCCCAGTATTCTGGCCCATATCGGCTCATTATCGTTTTCCTAACCGTTATGCTTTATAAGCAACTCAATTAATTCATCTTCAGTTAGTATGTCTATGCCTAGGTCTTGTGCTTTTGTGAGTTTTGAACCTGCTTTTTCACCCGCCACTAACGCATCTGTTTTAGCCGATACGCTACCAGACACCTTAGCGCCCAATTGTTGTAATCGTGCTTTTGCATCATTGCGATTAAGTGTATTAAGCGTACCTGTAAGCACATATGTAAGCCCAGCGAGCGGTTGTTCTTCCTCAGAAGGTGCGCTCAACGCTGGCCAGTTTACGCCTTGATCTATCAGCGCATTAACAACCGCTAAATTATGCTCCTCATCGAAAAAACCACGAACATGAGCAGCTACTATTTCGCCCACATCACTTACTTGCGTTAAACTGTCAATGCTGGCCTTTATTACATTTTCAAGGGTTAGAAAGTGATTAGCTAAATTTTGTGCCGTCGCCTCGCCCGCCTCACGAATACCCAATGAATATAAAAACTTAGCAAGCGTAGTGCCTTTAGCCTCTTCAAGTGCTGTTACTAAGTTTTTAGCTGACTTAGGTCCCATACGTTCAAGCGACTCAAAATGCCCTTGCTTTAAAATAAACAAATCCGCAGGTGTTTTTATAAGTTCTCTATCTACTAGCTGATCAACAATTTTATCGCCAAGACCGTCTATATCAAGCGCTTTGCGCGAAGCAAAGTGCTTAATAGCTTGCTTTCGCTGTGCAGGACATACAAGCCCACCCGTACACCGGGCTACAGCTTCGCCTTCAACCTTTTCAACATGAGAATCACAGATTGGGCAAGTCGTCGGGAATTCAATGTCTCTGGCATCATCAGGGCGACGCTCAAGTACAACTTGTGTTATTTGCGGGATCACATCCCCAGCGCGGCGAATAATAACTGTATCACCTACTTTGACGCCCAAACGTGCAACTTCATCACTGTTATGAAGCGTTGCATTTGATACGGTAACGCCACCCACAAAAACAGGCTTCAAACGTGCAACCGGTGTAATGGCGCCAGTACGACCGACTTGAAAATCAACATCAAGTAATTGGGTTATTTCCTCTTGCGCCGGGAACTTATATGCAATGGCCCAACGAGGAGCACGTGCTACAAAGCCTAAACGCTCTTGTAAGGTCTTTTGATTGATTTTTATTACTACACCATCAATTTCATATTTAAGCTCACTGCGACGCGTTAAAATATCGCTGTAGTACGCAAGCGCGGCTTTTGGACCTTCAACTAATTTTGTTTCTGGGCACAAAGGTAGCCCCCAATCAGTCAGTTTTTCTAATTGCTGATAATGATCCTCAGGAATATTGCCATCAGCCACAAGCCCGGTACTGTAGGCATAAAACATGAGTGGGCGTTTAGCGGTAATTTTAGAGTCGAGTTGGCGTAAACTACCTGCCGCTGCGTTACGCGGATTAACAAATACTTTTTCACCGCGTTTTTCTGCTTCAGTATTTAGTTTGTCAAAGCCAGCGCTGTCCATAAATACTTCACCGCGCACTTCTAGCTCTTTCGGGTAATCGCCACGCAGCTTAAGTGGTACATTACGAATTGTTTTTACATTTTGAGTAATGTTTTCACCAGTAAAACCATCACCTCGTGTCGCTGCTTGTACAAGCACACCATCGCGATAAATAATTGAGACAGCCAAACCATCAAGTTTTGGCTCACAACAAAAAGTAAGCTCATCGGTACTCATTAAGCGCTCTTTAATACGGCGATTAAACGCAGTAAATTCTTCTTCACTAAAGGCGTTATCAAGTGAGAGCATGGGTACTTGGTGAGCTACTTGCTCAAACTTACTAAGTGCTGCACCACCTACTTTTTGTGTCGGTGAGTCGGCGGTTAAAAATTCAGGGTGCTCGGTTTCTAGTGCGCTTAGTTCGCGTAATAACCTATCGTATTCAGAATCAGGAATACTGGGGGCGTCGAGCACATAATAGTTATAGTTGTGTTGCTCTAATATAGTACGAAGATGATTAACTTGCTCACTAATGCTGCTAGACATTTAAACCTCAATAAACATAAAAAAAGCCACTTTGACGATTCACCGTCCAGTGGCTTATAAAAATATAATGTGTGCGTTATTTACGCTGAAAAAGAACGGACCTGCTCAACATATTGTCTTACGCGATCTACGGTCATTTCATTTCGCTCAGCATCTAAAATTTGTGCACCAAATTCATCCGCTAACTTTTTAGCTGCGCTGTGCAACATATTAAATGCAGCTAGGCCATCGCCGTCGCACGGTAACGTCATAAATAAGCTTACTCCAGCGGTACTAAATTGTTCCATATTATCAATATCAAACGTACCTGGGTTGTACATATTTACTAATCTAAATAAAACAGGGCCTTGGCCAGCAGGATCTAAGTGGCGATTAAAAAAGCCTTCCTCTGAATATTTAAAACCTAAAGTATTAACTGCTGGCAATAATTTACTACCCTGCATGCTAAGCTCTTCTGGCATTTGAATATGTACGATAACAAAGTCAGACATTTGAGCTGGTGCATTTTCAGCGCTTTGCTCTTTTTCTTCTTGGTCATCCACTATTTCTAGGTCATCTTCAATCGGCACTTCTGGCACGCTTGTATCAATTTGCGGCTCATTTGCATCAAAGTTAAGCTCACCAAATTGTGGCTCATCACGTTCGTTTTGCATTGGCTCTGTTGGCTCAGCCTCAGTACGAAACGGTTTAAATGAAGCTGATGTGCTTTCTTGTAATGGCTCAACCCGTTCGTTATCAGATACTTCTGGGCGGTCTTTTTTTCTAACAGACCACAATCCATGTATTAATAAACCACCAATGACAACTACACTGATAATGATTAAAACCCATCTTAATTGTTCGGCCATCCCCTCACCTTTTATTATTTGATATGCCTAAAACCTGTATATTAATCAAAAACTAATATACTTGTTATAAAAATTTATGCATGTGCAAGTTGCACAGCTTGCTCTATATCTACAGCAACCATTCGCGATACGCCAGGTTCTGCCATAGTAACACCTGTTAATCTACCTGCCATTTCCATCGCAATTTTATTATGACTAATATAAATAAACTGCACTGATTGTGACATTTCTTCAACCAAACGGCAAAAACGCACAACGTTGGCATCATCCAATGGTGCATCTACTTCGTCCAGCATACAGAAAGGAGCTGGATTGAGCCTGAATATAGAAAACACTAATGATAATGCGGTCAGCGCTTTTTCTCCACCACTTAACAAATGAATTGTTGAATTTTTCTTACCAGGTGGTCGTGCCATTATACTAACACCACTTTCGAGTAAATCGTCACTGGTTAATTCTAAATACGCACTACCACCACCAAAAACTTTAGGAAATAGTTCAGCGAAGTCTTCGTTAACTTGATCGAACGTCGCTTTAAAGCGTGTTTTGGTTTCAATATCAATTTTACGAATTGCACCTTCAAGGGTACTTAACGCTTTTGTTAAATCATCTAATTGATTATCAAGATAATCACTACGAGCTTTGGCTAAATCAAACTCTTCTATTGCCGCTAAGTTTACTGCACCTAATTTATTTAACTGATTAGTGAATCCGGTTAACTGATTTTGCGCCGCACTTAAATTCAATGAATCTGGTAATTCATCAAGTATTGCTTTTAAGCTTTGTTTCAATTCTTCTAATGGCTCGAGCGCAACTTGCGCTTTTATTAGCAAGCTTTGCTCTTCAATTGTTAACTTTTGATGCTGCTCTTGCAAGCCCGCCAGCTCGCTTTGCGAACTTTTAAGGCTTGCCTGTTTGGTATTTAAGCTTTCTTTAGCCTGAGCTAATTCTTTTTGTAGTAATATCAGCGCCTGCTCACCTTTTTGATGTTGCGCTAAAAGCTGCGTTATTTTATCGTCCAGTTCTTGCTCTGGTATAAGCAGCTCTTCTATTTCATTAAGTAGTTCTTGCGCACCTTCAGATGCACTAATGTGCTCCTGCTCTGCATGGCTCAATTTGGTTTGGCTTAACTGCCATTCACTGCGTGCCTTTTGCTCTGAGAGCGTTGCCTTATGCGCTTGCGTTTTATATTGCTCAAGCATGCTTAATGCTTCGCTATAACTTTTATCACTTTGTGAGCGCAGGCTATTTGCAGTGTCTACCTCATCCGTTAAGTTGAGTTGCTGCTCATTTAACACTTCAAATTGCTCTGTTTGCTCATCAAGCACGGTATTTAATTGCAAAAGCACAGTAGTTAATTGCTGTTTTTGTTGCTGTAGCTTTCCTAGTTGCAGCTTAAAGTGCGCTACTTGCTGTTTAAGCATATCACTGCGAGTACCGGCTACTGCTATGTTTTGCGCAAGCTCATGTATGGCTTCTTTAAGCTCGTTTTGGTCGTTAATTAACTTTACTTGCTCGGCTGTATGTTCATCACGAGTACGCGTTACTTGTTTTAGCTCATCCTCGGTATTGGTTAACTGCTGAGCTTTATCCTGCAATTGTTTATGTTTTAAAAGCAATGAGTTTTCTGCACTTCGATCAGCACTTACATGCCAGTTACGACCATATAAAGCACCGTTTTTATCCATAACGGCTGTATAAAAAGCATCGTTTAAGAGCGTTAAATCACCGCTCTCGCTATAAGCAATACGCGTTAAATGTTCTGGATAAACACCGCTTGTTATGAGTGCCGCTAAGCTATTTTCAGCAATGTGCTTACCACTCATTGGCCACACACTATTATCAGCTTGCTGCTCACTTACATTTAAGTGCTCTAGCGATTTAAGTGCTTGCTCTATTAAGGGCTCAAAGCCTTCTTTAACACTTAGCTGATTAAACAAACCATGAGTACTTTCACTTTCTTCATCAAGCCCTAATGTACTTTTAAGCCCCGTTATACTGGCTTTTAACTCGTTTATTGTTTGAGTAAGCGTCGAATATTGCTTCTGTGAGTTATTAACAAGCTCATTTTGTAATTCAAGCTTAGCACTGCACTGCGTGTGCGCTGTTTGTTTAGCGGCAAGTTCTTGAGTTAATGTTTGTGTTTGCTGTTTTTGCTCTGTTAATTGTTGCTCTACATCACTACTTTGTAAGTCAGTAAGCTGCGCATTTGACTGATCAATTTGCTCGTTAACGTGGCTTATTTGCTGCTGAGTTTGTTTGATGTGACTGCTATGCAGTTGTGCATTATTCTTAAGTTGTTGCTGTTGCTCACACAAAGTTTGCCAGTGTGTATTGTGGCGCAGTTTCAGTGCTAATAAGTCCTCAAGCTCATGTGTTAACGTCCTAACTTGCTCTTCGCACATTAAAGCGTTTTCACTTGCTTCTTGCAGGGTTTCATTTAGTTGTTCACACACAATCTGCTGCTGCGTTTTAATCTCCGTACTATGAGTTTGGCGCTGCTGTAATTTAATTAAATTTTGTTTAAGCGTTTGAGTTTGTTGCTTTACATTTATTTGTTGTTGCTCAGCGCGGGTAAGCTCGGTGTGTATTACATGTTGCTGATGCTGTGCATCGCTTAATTTGTCTTGCTGAGCTTGTACTTGACCTTCTAAGCTTGCAAGTACATCGTCATGCCCTGAGTTAGCGGTTTTAAAAAACGAAACTTGGTCGTTCAGTTTTTTAATTTGAGTACTTTTTTCTAATTGCTGCTGGTGTAACTTTTGCCATTTTAAAACCGCAATTTGCCCTTTTAGCATGCGTTCTTGCGCTTTTAGCTCCCGGTATTTTTTTGCATCAACCGACTGCACAGCTAATTTATCTAACTGGCTTTGCAGCTCTTTACGCACATCAAGTAAACGCTCAAGGTTTTCGCGGGTGCTTTTAATACGTGTTTGGGTTTCGCGGCGGCGTTCTTTGTATTTAGAAACGCCGGCGGCTTCTTCTAAAAATACGCGTAATTCTTGTGGTTTACTTTCTATTAAGCGCGAGATCATCCCTTGCTCAATAATTGCGTAACTTCGCGGACCAAGACCGGTACCTAAAAATATATCGGTAATATCGCGCTTACGACATTTACTACCGTTTAAAAAATACAGTGACTGTCCGTCGCGCGTTACTAGACGCTTAATGGCAATTTGGTTTCGATCGGCAAATGTATTTGAAGGGCTACCTTTATCGTTATCAAAAACAAGCTCTACAGAGGCTTGCGATATGGCTTTTCGATTAGTTGAACCATTAAAAATAACGTCGGTCATGGCATCGCCACGCAGATTTTTAGCAGAGCTTTCACCTAGCACCCATCGCACTGCATCAATAACGTTAGATTTGCCACAGCCATTAGGGCCTACAACACATGTCATTTGATCAGGAAATGGAATTTTAGTGGGCTCTACAAACGATTTGAAGCCCGCTAATTTAATGGTGCTTAAGCGCATCTTATTGTTATTACCAATTTATTATTGTTATTGACTACAAACAATTTAACTCATAAATAGTTAAATTGTTAAGCTTGGCGTTTAAAGTTATCTAAAATAATACCGGTGGCCATTGCCACATTTAGCGACTCTGCACCGCCAAAAGCAGGTATGGTTATTTTGTCGCTCACTAATTTTGCACACTGCTCGCGTATTCCATGCGATTCACTGCCCATTAGTAAAACGCCTGAGCCCGTAAATTGGGTTTTATGTACGCTTTGTCCATCTAAAAAAGCACCGTAAACAGGTAACTTTAAAGAGCGTAAGTAATCAGGTAAATCTACTTGGCTTACCGATACCCTTACAAATGAGCCCATTGTGGCGCTAATTGTTTTAGGGTTGTAAGCGTCTGCGCTGTCGGTGCTAGTTACTATATGTTTAATCCCGTACCAATCAGCTACTCTAATTATTGTGCCTAAGTTACCAGGGTCTGATACGCCATCAAGCGCGAGTATTAAGCCATTGGCTTTAGGTAGCTCTGCATTTGGCATATCAACAATAGCAATGGCTGCATTATTGCTAACTAGCGTGCTGGCTTTGGTGAGGGTTTCTTCATCCGCTTCAACAAAATTAGCGTGCTGATACTCACCTTGGTACGCATTTATAAATTCGTTTGTAGCAAAAATATTAACCACATTTAATGGGCTGTTTAATAACTCAAGTACGTTTTTCTCACCCTGTACAAGGTATTGATTATATTGCTTTCGGTACTTTTTTTGGCCAAGTTGGCGAATAAGTTTGAGTTGGTTTTTTGAAATCATAACAGCCCCATAAAATTATCCAGCAAGTATAACAGATTTCGTTATAACATCTGAACTCGAAAAGCAGCGAATAGGGTTAATTAATCTTGCTGGCACTTCTTTCAAAGGTCAGGTTAATACGAATAAACATACCTTTAATTGCTTCTAATTGGTTTGAATCATCAACGGTTGCTGCTAATTCGTTATAAAGATCATCAGACGCTTGCTTAAAGTTTTCATCAAACTTGCCTTTGGTTGCCAACATAAATGCACTAGCCAACGTGCGTTGCCACTCATTTAAATATTTGAGTGTGGTACCACCAGCAAGGTTCTCGCAAATTGAGTTTAATCGTATTGAAGCATGCCCTAAGTTTAAACCTGTTAATGCAAGGTCAGTAATGGCCCGTGTGTGTGAGCCCTGATCATAATTAGTTAAGCGTATTAATCTATCTGCCATGCGGCGGTTATACCAAATAGTAGGAGTTTGATGAGTATTTATTTCGAGTAAATCTTTGTAAGTTGCTTTAAAAACACGATGAACAAGTAACTGAACACTGGGGCCGGTAAATAACTGAAAAATCCAAAATAAAATACTCACGCCAGCAAAAATAGCGATTGCAGAGCTTAATGTATAATCAATTGAAAACGCTAGGCTCATATCCGTGCTGGGTCTAACCAAAATAGTAAATGGAATACAAAACCCTAAGCCGTATGGCAATGTTTGTTGCTCAGCTAAAAGCAGTAAACCAAGAAAATACGGACCCGCTAATACAAGTAATAATATTTCTAGTTGCCCACCACTTTGCGACAGTAAATTTAGCGCATAAAAAACAGTCACAAAAGTAGCAACAATTATACCTGCCAATAAACGTTTTATTACCACCTGCAAAATAGCTAACGGTATTCGCGCTAACATTATCGAAAAAATCACCGGTAAAATCATTATTAATAATGCAGCTGAAGACCCTGTATTAACCCAAATAAATGCGCCGATAGAAAAGACCAAAGCAGTTCTGAACCCTACTATAATGCCAGCCAATGGGTCGCGATATGTAAGCATACTAGGTGCATTTAACAATGTTTTATCGCGTTGTTCTAAAGCTCTGTAAGCCCGCAGTAAAATTGTTAAATCGTTAGCCACTTCCATGCTCACATTGAGCATGTGAGATTCAAATGGCGAATCACACACCGTATTTGCTCTATAGTCGGTTAGCTCTTTGCGCAGGGCTTTAATCTGCTCGGCGCAGTAATCAAAATCGTCAGATTCTTTAATTTGTGCGAATACGTTTTTAAGTTTACTTATTAATTTGTCTAATGTAGGAGTAATGAGGTCTGAGTGGTTTCGTTGTAGGCGACCAATTATTTGAATTGAAGCCAGTAAAGAAAGTACTTTTTGCGACAATTGATTTGCCGCACGCGAGCGTCCGGGGCCTTTCGGTCCTTCGTACCTCACTGCGCTAGAGTCTTCGTTTATAGACCCTAACGTTGCCATAATGCCATCTATTTGGTGATGGCGATTTTCGTGCGATCCTTTAGAATCAAGTTCCGTTACTAAATAATCTAAAGTTTGATTTATAACCGACCGTGCTTGTGCTTGCAGTAAATGTTTAACTTTTACTGGCCAAAATAAATGGCTAACAATGCCCGCACAAATCGACCCAATCACTATTTCGCTTACTCGCGCCTGAGCAATATCAAATATACTTTGACTGCTCACCATTGCCGGTGTAACCATAACTAAAAGTACAATAATAGCGGCGGTAACCCCTGCCATAGCAAATGCATAAATAAAGTTTGCTTGGCGCACCATTGCCGATAACGCAGAGTTTACCCCTAACCATAAAGCAAGTGCACTTAACGCTAAATAAGGATAAAGAATTAACTGGGTTAAAAGCAGTATGCCAAATAAACCACCTATTATGGTGCCTATTATTTGGCATATTGCTTTTTCAATAACGAGTCCGCTTTGTGGGCGTAATTGCAAAAATATAGCTGATACTAGCGCCCAATAAGGTCTATCAAGATTAAGCGACATAGCAATAGTCAGCGCCATTACCATCGCAATAACGCCCTTAACAGCAAAAATAATTGCCTGTTTTTTAGGAAAAAACAAATTCCTCAATACATCACCCAAAGCATTCTCCCTATTGAGTATTTAGATGTATTGTGGCGGTCATTCCGGCGCTAAGTTGTATATCCTCTGGCACCGAATCTAGCTTTATATCAACAGGAATTCGCTGAGATAAACGCACCCAATTAAATGTTTGCTGCACCACGGGTAAAAGTTGTGTATTACTTTGTGTGTTTGTATTTGCAATAGCTTTACCCACACTAATCACATGGCCTAAAGCCTTGCCACCGCTTAACAGTGATATTTTAGCTTTTTGATTATCATGTATTAAAGGAATTTTAGTTTCTTCAAAGTAACCCGTAACGTAAAACGAGCCTGATTTTACAATGGCAAATACTGATGTGCCTTGAGCTACGTAATTACCTTGGCGTAAGTTTAAATTAATAATTTGCCCACTAACGGGGGCATACACTTTTGTTCTATCAAAGTTAAGTTGAGCTATAGCTTGATCTGTTTTTGCAAGTTCATAATTGGCTTTTGCTATTTTTGAATTAATGCGTGTTGACTCAAGCCCTTCTTCACTAATTGCTTGCTGAGTGTTTAAACCTTTTCGGCGCTCTAGTTTATGTTTTGCCAACTCCCAGGTGTATAAAGTATTTTCAGTAGTCGCTTTACTCCTATCAAGTGCCGCTTGGTAGCGTTTGTTGTCAACACTAAAAAGTAAGTCACCTTTTTTTATATTTTGACCATCTTTAATGTTTAGCCCAGTTACCCATCCCGACACATCGGGCGAAACGGTGACTACTTCAGCTCGAATACGGCCGTCTCGAGTCCAAGGAGTATGCATGTAATCAGTCCATACCCATCGTCCAGCAAATACAGCGGCTATAACAACGATTATGGTTAAAAGTGTACGTAGATATTTTGTCATCTAATTTATCTTCCACTGAGTAGGTAAACGGTTAAGGCCAAATAACAAATAAATAAAGACACCTCAAACCAAGCCACCTTCCAAATACGGTCGTGCCAATCTAAACGATGTAATATAAAACGTGTAATGGCTGTTAAAATAAAAGCGATAGGAAAGTAAATAATCAAAGGGCTAAACTCTACCCCGCCTAAAACAACAGCTTGCAGCATAATAAAAGTCCATACGTGTTTAAAAACGGTTAAAAGTAGAGTGCGATAAAGCAGATAACTGATTATATTAATTTTGTGCTTAATTTAAAATTAATAGCCACACAGTTTTAAGCCTACTGGTATTACTTATAGTCTTTCAATCAGCCACTTGCAAAACTGTGGTGTAATTATAAACATTGAATTTTGCACCAAATTTAGGTAAATTAACAAAAAAACAACATGGATATAATTTTAATGGAATCAATACACCCTACTCCCCCTAAAACAAACCCTCCAGTAAATGAACCCGCTGGACCAATTTTTAGCGGTAAAGTGCAATTTAGCGGTAAAGGTGGTGAGTTTTTTGGCATTTGGATTGTAAATATATTACTTAGTGTTATTACTCTCGGCATATACTCAGCGTGGGCTAAAGTACGTACACACCGATACTTCTACGGCCATACTCGTATAGATGGACATAGCTTTGACTATCTAGCAACGCCAATACAAATTTTAAAAGGCCGGATTTTAGCGGTTATTGTGTTTTTTATTTACACATTCTCTATCAGCTTTATGCCTATACTAGGCCTGTTTATTGCGATTGGTTTTATCTTTTTAATGCCATGGATTATTAACCAAGGTTTACGTTTTAATCTACGTATGACGCGCCATCGTAATGTTCGCTTTGCTTTTAAAGGCAGTTATGGCGAAGCTTTTGTTAACTTTATACTTTTACCTATTGCCAGCGTATTTACACTTTATTTATTAATGCCTTATGTTATAAAACGTATTGATAGCTATATCCATAGCAACATTAGTTACGGTGACAAACCACTTACTGTAAATCTAAAAGGCGAAACCTATTACCTAACAGCGCTTATTTGCTTTGTAGTGAGCTCTATCACTATGGTGGTATTTATGGGGATTTTAGGATTATTTGGCCTCAATTTAATAGATATTGAAAATCAACAAAATTTAGAAAACTCTGCAGCTATGGTTATGCTTCCTATATTTATGACTATTGCCTACGTGCTGATGATTGCTATTGTTTCAGCTGTATGGCACGCCGCTATTCGTAATCACATTTTTGATAACAGCCATTTTGAAGGCGTTGCTACATTTAAATCAGAGCTAAAACCAATTCCTTTCGCAGTTTTATTACTCACTAATATGTTGGCTATTGTATTCTCTTTAGGGCTTGCATACCCATGGACAAAAGTACGCACATCAAAAATGCTTGCAGATGTAACTAACGTCACTATTTATCCTGGTGCATTGAATCTGATTGATACCGAGCAGGATCAGCAATCATCATTTGCTGAAGAAGCTGCAAACGTATTCGATATTGACCTTTCTTTAACTTAAGAGCTCACCATGCATGTAAAGGGGCATTTTTTTCCCAAAGCATCGAGTAATTATCATGTGTGTGTGGCAACTATTAGCGACACACACATTGAAATTATTGACGATGAATATGTTATTGCTCGCCACGCAATCACAAGTCTTAACTTAAGTTCGGGAATGGCTGGACTTGCTGACGAACTAGACTTCGAAGATGGCAGTCGTTTTATTCCACTTGATGTAAATTACAGATGGCCATTTAAAGAAAATAACCATCACGTAATGGAACGCCTCGAAAAAAGTAAATGGACCATTTTAGCCGCTGTCATATTTACACCATTGTTTATGTGGTTAGTGCTTTATAAAGCCGTACCGGCCATTGCTGTTTACAGTGTTGATACCCTGCCACGTAATGTTGTAGAGCAAATGGGTGAGCAGAGCTTTACATTAATTAAAAAGATTGCGCTTGACCCAAGTGAGCTGCCCGCAGAGCAGCAAGCTAAAGTACAAGCGCATTTCAAAAGTATGCTTAAGGCGTTATCGCTTGATCAATCGGTTTATAGATTATCATTTTATAAGTCAGACAGCTTTGGCGCTAATGCATTTGCACTGCCCCATGGTCGTATCGTGGTCACCGATGAGTTAGCTAATCTACTTGCCGATAAACCCAATGCGCTAAAAGCGGTATTGCTACACGAAATGGGTCATGTAGTGCATCAACATAGCGTACGTATTACAGCACAATCTGCCGCAAGTACGATTGTATTAGCGGTTGTATTTGGTGATTTAGAGGGTGTTGCAGAGGTTGCGCTAGGTACCGGTGCATCGTTTGCTCAGCAAGGGTTTTCACGTGATATGGAACGCGAAGCCGACAGCTTTGCACTTACCCAATTAGAATCATTGGGGTATTCGAGCAATGACTTTGCTGATGCAATAGAAGCCCTGCAAGAAAGCCATACCAGCGAAAACGAACACCTAGAAAAAGTGAATAACTTATTAGAATATTTATCTAGCCATCCAAGTGCACAAGAGCGTATTAACAATGCTAGGAAATAATCGTGGTTATATTCAACTTGCTCGCTACATAGTGAGTTTAAGTTGGATATACCACGGTTTTTTTCCAAAGCTTTATCACGTAGCGCCACTTGAAAAGTTAATGACGGGCAGTGCTGGCTTTTCAGCAGAAGTGTCTGACTTAATTACACGTTCGGCGGGTGTTGGCGAAATTATATTTGGACTGTGTTTATTTGTGTTTTATAAAAATAAACATCTAGTCACTTTAAATATATTAGTGCTTATTGGGCTTTTACTCGCTGTAGTTGTTATGCAGCCACAATTACTTATTGAAGCATTTAACCCTGTTACTACTAACTTGCCTCTTATTGGGCTAAGCGTTATTTGGTTAAAAGAGATTAAGCTGTTGAATAATCGATATCTCTAAATAAAAAAGGTATGCAAATGCATACCCTTTTTTGTAGTACTTAATTTGTAAAATTAGTACTTATTTTTATGCGTCCATAAATGCAATAATTCACTGGCAATTGTTGCTGCGGCAATGGCGGTAAGCTCGCTTTGGTCATACGAAGGTGATACCTCTACCACATCCATACCCACCATATTTATACCTTTTAGCGCACGCAGTACTTTAAGTACTTTATCTGATGTTAAACCACCACACACAGGAGTGCCTGTACCAGGCGCAAACGCAGGGTCTAAACAATCTATATCAAACGTTAAGTAAACAGGTAGGTCACCTACTCGTTCAAGTATTTGCGCTGCAATATCATTTGCATGTAAATCGTTGGCTTGCATTGCATCAATCACAGCAAATTCATGTTTGCTTTGATCAAAGTCGGTACGAATACCTATTTGTATACTGTGCTCAACATCTATCAGCCCTTCCATTGGTGCATGATAAAACATAGTGCCATGATCAAATCGCGATCCATTGCTGTAGGTATCGGTGTGCGCATCAAAATGTACTAACGCCATTTTGCCATGTATTTTTGCATGAGCACGTAATAGCGGAAGCGTCACAAAGTGATCCCCCCCTAAACCTAATAGCGTTTTACCTTGACGAAGTATTTGCTCAGCAGCCATTTCTAATTGCGCAGTAAAATACTCAGGGTCGCCAACAGGGTAAGTAAAGTCCCCTGCATCGGCCACTTTTAAGCGCTCAAACAACGGAAACGTCCACGGGTATTTAGTGTCTTCCCATGCTAAATGAACCGATGCACGACGAATTGCATCAGGGCCTAAGCGCGCACCTGGACGGCCCGATGTCGCTAAATCAAATGGTAAGCCTAAAACCACTACGTCTGCATCAATTGCATTAATGTTTTGCACCATAGGACGACGTAAAAACGTCATCCCATTTGAGTACAATGAGTGATCTGCGTGACCAAACAAAGTTGACATTGCTTATAACTCTTCTAAATAAGTGTAGCCGTCAAGGCCGCTTTGCAACTCGTCTAAAACGCTTTGCTGTTCGTGTTTTTCAATTTTAGTGCTTACTAACTGCTCGTATGATTGCTGAAAACTTTCAACATCTAAATGTACATAGCGCATCATATCGGCAACAGTGTCACCTTGGTTTATTTCGGTAATACTTGCAACGCCTTGCTCATCCATATTAACAATGGCGCTGTGCGTATCGCCAAACAAGTTATGCATATCACCTAAAATTTCTTGATAAGCACCCACCAAGAAAAAGCCCATTAAATAAGGCTTGTCAGCACTAAACTCTGGTACAGGTAATGTGCTTTCAATACCTTGTCCATCTACGTAATGCTCAAGTGCACCGTCTGAGTCACAGGTTATATCAAGTAATACAGCACGTTTTTTTGGTGCTTCAGTTAAGCCACTTAATGGCAGTACCGGAAACACTTGATCAATGCCCCATGCGTCTGGAAGCGATTGAAATAACGAGAAGTTTACAAAGAACTTATCGGCTAAACGTACGTTTAACTCGTCAATAATAGGACGATGAAAACGGTTTTTATTATCCATGTGCTTGTTAAGTTCATAACAAATACGAATATTAATTTGCTCAGCCCATGCACGTTGCGATAAATCAAGTAAACCTAGTGCAAATTGGTTATGCGCTTCAGCTAAATCACCTTGGCTGTCGTGATAAATCTCAATTAATGCACGGTCATCCGTTAAATCAGTTAACTGTACAAACGATGCCCACATGTTTTTTAATAACAGGGGTGCATCTGCTGCTGGCGCTACTAACTCTTCTGGCATGTAACTTTCAGTACCAATAACATTAGAAATAAGCACAGCATGATGCGCCGTAAGCGCACGACCTGACTCAGAAATAATAGTCGGCATTGGCTGCTCATATTGCTTACATGTATCACCAATGGTGTACACAATGTTATTTGCGTACTCAGCTAAGCTGTAATTCATAGAGTTATGCGATTGGCTACGTGTGCCGTCGTAATCAACAGCTAAGCCACCACCTACATCAAGGCAATCAATTTCTGCGCCTAATTTGCGTAACTCACAGTAAAAACGCGCAGCTTCGCTTACACCTAAACGTACGTCACGAATGTTCGCCATTTGCGACCCTAAGTGAAAATGTACTAGCTGTAATAAATCAAGTTGGCCTGCGTCTTTTAAACGATTAACTACATGCAAAACTTGCGATGCAGATAAACCAAATTTTGATTTTTCGCCGCCACTCGCTTGCCATTTACCTTTACCTTGCGACGCTAAACGTACGCGAATACCAATGCGCGGTTTTACGTTAAGCTCTTTTGCTTGGCTAAGCACCATATCTAGCTCAGAAAGCTTTTCAAGTACGATATACACTTTATGACCTAGCTTTTCGCCAATAAGTGCTAAACGTACGTATTCTTTATCTTTGTAGCCATTACATACAATTACGGCGCTGGTTTTTTCAGCCAATGCTAATACTGTAAGTAGTTCAGGCTTGCTGCCGGCTTCTAAACCAAGTTGCTTTTTTTCTACTTGTGCTTGGCTTGCTACTATTTCTTCAACTACTTCACGTTGTTGATTTACTTTTATTGGGTAAACTAATAGGTAGTCTTTAGGGTAACCATAGTTTTCAATCGCAGTATTAAATGCGCCGCATAAGCTGTGTACACGATGGTGTAAAATTTGCGGAAAACGAACTAAAGCAGGTAAGCTTAAGCCTTTATCTTGTAGTTGCTTTGCGATATCTGTTAATGCAATGGTTTGCTCTGGGGCATGAGCCTTGGGCGCAACATACACATCACCTTGATCATTAATACCAAAAAAACCTTGGCTCCAATGACGAACATTGTAGCTCGTACGAGCTTGTTCTAGTGATGTTGTTTCTTTCATTTATCTTTCTCTTTTATTTGATGAATGCCAATAGTGAGTATCGGCTGATTGCGCGCATTAAAAGAAAAATAGGGATTCAAGTCCAACAAGTATTTTTACTCGTAACGAGTAATTTTTAAGATTACAAATACCCATTTTATTACACAGCCAACGAGCCCTTAATTAATAAGGCTTAGCTGCTAATTAACTTTATAATTTAGCAGTATATAGTGGACTATGCAGGTGAGTTTCACTTCCAGAACTATATAAGTTTTTGTTTAATTGATTACTACTTTGGTTATTGAGTCTGCTTTTGAAGATGTAGATCCAAGTTTGCGCCATGCTTCGTACTTTTCACTTTTGAGCCATGTAATACCTATGTACTCTTCCCAATTAACAAAATCGAGAGTTTTATAGCGCTCATCTGCGCAGCCACCAGCGCCAAATGCAACTCTGCAAAGCGTTAATGTAAGATACGTGCCATCGTATTTAAGGCGTTTATTGCTTTGGTTTTCTGGGCTACTAGACAATAACCGAGTTGGTATATTTAAAACAATGCTTGCTGTTTTTATACTGCCTTCACGAGCAACCTTGTAAATAAAATTCATTGTTATTAATAACAACATCAGGCGTTAATGGCTCCCACCAAGGCGTAGGTAGCGAGGTAGTAACATTGGTTTTTAAAGGATTTTTGCTACAAGCAGCTATCAAAACAAGGCAGCCAAAGAGTAAAAGCAGTGATTTGTAAATATTCATAATTGCCTTCCTATCTCTGCAGTTTAATTTATTTGAGTATAGGATATTTTAACAAAAGGAAATTGGACGAGATTAAACACTTTTAGGTGCAAAAATAATAATGGCCATACCAAGTAAAGCAACAGCTCCACCAATAACATCCCACATAGTGAGCTTTACGCCATCAACAACCCATAACCACAATAGCGCAACGCAAATATATACGCCGCCATAAGCTGCATATACACGACCAGCTGCATCAGGGTGAAGAGATAATAGCCAAGCAAATAAACCTAAACTTAAAGCCGCAGGAATTAAAAGTAATATACTTTTATCCTCTTTAAGCCAAAGATAAGGAAGGTAACAGCCAATAATTTCGGCAAGAGCGGTTATGACAAATAGCGCGATAGTTTTTACTTCAAACATAACGTTCTCACGTAATTTAATTAGCTAAGTAACATACAAATGTTGTTACTTAGCTATTTTACTTATTCAGCTAATGCCATTGCGGCAAGCTTCATTGTACTCTCAAACGATTTGGTACCCGCTATAAACAAACCATTGTGACAGAATACGGCATCATCAATACCTGTTTCATCTACAAACGCTTCATCAGATAAGCCTGACCACGCTTTAGGAAGTGATTTTCTATCCTCAAACGATCCTGGCTCAACTGGCACAGTCTGTAATATCCATTGCCCAGAATGCGATGGGTAAACCATGTATAGTGCATCGCTTGATAAAATATGCACTGTTTTTTTCCACGGAGTGTATTTTTCAAGCACTATAACTCTGGCATCTTCTGCACTTTCAATTGCTTTGGCAACAATCTCTTTTGCATTTACACTTCCGTGAGCTGATGCGATAAAACGAATGAGCATGCGAGCTGCAAATTCAACAGCTTCATCAAAGCAGGTATCAAAGTTACTTTCTTCTTCCCATGTAGGATTAAACATTGAGATTGTTTGGCTCAAGCTTATTCCTTTTGACACACCTTCAACATGACCACAATCAATGGCGTCAATTGTTGAAACTAAGCCCGAATCAACTCTATCAGCAACGGCTTGGTTATCATCACACAGCGCTAAGCCATATTTTTTCCACACTAAGCCAAATGATGAAAAAGGAATGCCATTTTCTCGTTCGCCTGCACCACCACGTTGATGATGATCGAAGCGATTAGTTTCGGGGTCGTATTCGCCACCTACATCAATTACAAAGTCGGCACCCTCTATAAGCGCTTTATCGCGAGTACGTACCAGTTTAAACGTTGGCAAAACATGTTTAAGTACCGCAATACTAAAAACGTCATCTGCATGAAAATTACCATTGTGGGTTACTACTGTTATTTCGCTCATTTGTTTATTGCTACTTTTAGAAAAGATAAAAATTCTCGCTTTGTAAGTTAGTCACTAATTATCGAGGCAGATTTTATACGAAGACAGATGTGAAAAACAGTGAAGTATTTTTTGCATCACTATAAAAGACTTTCTTAAAGTGATTAGCGTGGTTATGCCGTTTATTGCAAAGCAATAATAAGTAGCTTCTTAAAACTACTCTAAATTAGAATAAAACGAATGATCATGGACCTGATATTTACGACATATTGAGGTTTAACATGTCGTAGCGTTAAAAAGCTTATTGGCTAAGCCCTAACTCCATAAATACACTTTGTGGATTATCTATATATGAGCCAAAACTGCTACAGCGTTTAAAGCCTAAATTTTCATATAAATTGATTGATTTTATTTGTTTTGGACCTGTTTCTAAACGTATTAACGGGATCTGCTTCTCGCCAGCTTGATGTAATAAAATCTGCATAATACGTCTTGATAGCCCTTTACCACGATGACTTGGTTTTACGTATAAACGTCTTATTTCGCCATAAGGCTGAGTATCAAATTTCTCTACGATCGCACCACAGGCAATAATACCTTCATCAGTTTTTAAACCAATAGCATACACATTAGGTAAGGTTAATTCGTCTAACTCCAGAGACTGCGCGGTAGCAACAGGATATAAAGAGTTTATAAGTCGGTCTATATCATCAAATACATTGACTACATCGGGGTCATTAGGGTTCAAATCGACTAACTGCATAAAGCTTCCATTCATTGTTATAAGTTGATTAAGCTTTAAATAATATATTTAAGCGGGCGTAGCTTAGCACTGTTTAACAAAAAAATCTTTAGGGGAGACTGCATTGTGAAATTTCATCAATAAGAGCAATAAATAATCCAGTACAAAAATGAGCAGTTAGATTATTGCTCTTAAATTGCGTTGAGCTTTAAGTAATTAGATCGTGAGGCTTATTTTTAGCGTTATGCCATTTTAAATAGCGCTCGTTATCCATTGGTTTTGCGATTAAGTAACCTTGCATCGAATCAATATTCATTTTTTTAAGTAAATTGTACTGCTCAGCGGTTTCTACACCTTCTGCCACTACCGCTAAGTTTAAGCTTTTTCCTAAGCTGATAATTGTTTGCGCGATATTAAAACCAATGTCATTGTCTAAAATTTTATCAATGAAGCTCTTATCTATTTTTAGTTCTTTAACAGGAAACGCACTTAAATAAGCTAAGCAAGAATACCCAGTTCCAAAATCATCAATCGAAAACAAAAAGCCTGCAGCAATAAGCTCTTTCATTTGTTTAATTGTATATTCTATATCGTTTGAAATCATCGACTCAGTTATTTCTAACTTAATTTGTGATGCTCGAATATCAAATTTATTAATAATGTTGAACAACTCACCTTTTAAATTTGATGAATTGAACTGACTTTGACTAATATTAATTGAAACACTAAACGAGTTGTCAATTATAGCGTTTGCTTTAAGTTCATTAATTAAAATACATATATCATGCAAAACAATATTTTGTAGTTTTTGAATAAAACCGTATTGCTCAGCTATAGGTATAAATTCGTTTGCCGCTATCAGCCCTCTTTGAGGATGGTTCCACCTAATGAGTGCTTCAGCACCAACAACGTTACCTTGCGTATTTACTTGTGGCTGAAAGTAAGCACAAAACTCATTAGACGCAATTGCCCTCACTATATCGGTTTCTAGTTCTGCTTGCTTTTCGAGCAGTGTTTGCAAGGCTGGATCGTAAAAGCTACTGCTATTCCCCCCCTTATTTTTAGAATGATACATAGCTGTATTTGCAAATTTTAATATATTTCCAGCCTGTGCATTTACGCTATCAATTAGGCAAATACCTATGCTACAACTTACTTGGAATGCAAGGTTTCCCAATTCGAATTTATCATGAAAAGCCCTTTGAATTTCTTGAGCAACTGATTTACATTCTAGGATTGCTTGCTTTGTGTCTTGCCCTATGTGTTTAAGTAAAATAATAAATTCATCACCACCTGCTCTGGCTAGTGTATCTGAGCCTTTTATTATTGCACTTAACCTTTTTGATAGCTCCACAAGTACTTCATCCCCGGCACTGTGCCCAAGTGAATCATTAATACGCTTGAAGTTATCTAGGTCTAAAAACAATAACGCCCCTATATTTTTATTGCGCTTGATACTCTCTACACACGCGCTTAATCTGTCACTAAGCATTCTTCTATTTGGAAGTTTAGTTAATGGATCGTAAAAGGCGAGTTTGTGGACTTCTTGCTCAGCTTTTTTCTTTATTGAAATATCTCTGGCCATCCATACTACGTGCCTTTTTGTAGGACTATTGGGGTGGTAATGATCTAATGCAGCAGCCCTGCCTTCAAAAACTATATTGCCCTTTGGTACAGCTAATTCATATTCAAAAATTTGCGTCTCGTTAGTCGAGAGTGTTTTTTCAATAACGTCAATTATCATCTGCGCATCTTTTTGAGGAAGCAGGTCTTTAACATTTTGACCAATAAGATCCGTCGACGAATCAAGCAGCAACTCATTAGAGGTACCATAAACATCGGTATATGTGCCATCTTCACTTAAAATGAGGATGAGATCGGGCATTACTTTGGTGAAGGCTTTAAATTTTTCATTACTGTGCTGTAAATTAACGACAAGCTGTTTTGCCTTCGCAAATTCGTTACTTTTCTCAAGAGCGATACTTGAAAAGTGTACAAAAAAATCTATTAATTCTAAATCTTGCTCTGATGGGGTTTTAGGCTAAAGTATCCCCAGAATTAGCCTTTACATATCAATGAACTAACAGTATTAAAAAATGTGGGTAGTGAGGGAACATTCATGGTGTTTTGTGATCTTATGAATCGCTTAAAAACAACAGAACTAAACA
>NZ_JASDCB010000003.1:0-121480 GCF_030408135.1 Pseudoalteromonas sp. APC 3691
TGCGCATCTTATACAGTATGCCTTCGAGCGTTTTTCTATGGTCGGGCTTATTATAAATTCGACCACTTAAGTACATTACTTTTGATAAGACATTCCATGTCCCGTCTGTTAACATTAATCTTGGCATGTAGGTTCGGTGTAAAGTTTTCTGGCGAATTCAATTATACCTTATCTTCATGCTGTTTGTTTTTCATACCACAAAGATCAACACGCCCTAGTAATTCAAAAGTATATTTTTGAGTTTCTGGGTTTGGGCGTTCGCTGTATCCTGAGCCTAAATAATCGGGTGCAATTACATGATAACGACCTGATAAAAGCGGGATCAATTCTCGGTAGCTGTGTGAAGACGACGGATAGCCATGTAAAAGCACAATGGTTTGCTTATGCTGGATGCCAGCTTCTCGGTAAAATATCTTTTTACCGTTTACATTTGCATATTTGTAAGCGGTTTTTGAAGGCCATACAGCATCAGCGGCATATACCTGAGCGGTAAGCGTAGACATTGAAACTAATAAAAACACAATAAATGAGACGATGTGAGCAGGTTTTACTTTAAGATTTTTTTGTATATCTGGGTACATAAGTAAACTCGTTATTTTTGGTAATGACGCTTTATTAATTTACCAGACCCGTTATTTACACAATTGCATTCAGTTAATAATTACAAGTTACTACTAATAAGGACACAGTAACAATACCTGTGTTTTTAAAGCACATTATCAAATATATAGTTGATTAGAGGGTAAGTGGTTTTTTAGCAGCTTTTTGTACTTTAAAAAGAGATTCGTTAATTTACTTTTGTTACAATTGAGTTGTTGGCTTACAACATTTATACAACGTTAAGTGAGTATTTTGGAGGAAGGACGTGCTCGAACAAATAGAACAATGGATTGATGCAACAAATATTAAATATAAAACCCAAAGAATTAGCTGTGAGAAATTTGCCAGTGAGTTTGCAGGGTTTTATCCTGTCGAATTTTTAAAAAATGCCTTTTACGTTATTGTCGATGAAATACCCAAACCTAACTTTCCTTTTTTGCGTGAAATGGGATTAGACGATTTTATTGACATGGATGCCGCAGGTACTACATACAAAAACACTTATTACATGCTTCCTTACGTAGCTGATAATTTAGCTGTGCATTTTCATGAACTTGTTCACGTAGCCCAATGGAGTGAACTTGGCGCCGAGGCTTTTATGTTGCGTTACATAACCGAAATTCAGCAGGTTGGTTATGATGCTGCGCCACTTGAAGTCATGGCGTATAGTCTTGATAAGCACTTTACAAATAATGGCAAGAAAATAAACGTGCCTGAACTCGTGGTTCAAGCGTTGTAGTTAATTAACATTTTCAAAGGATTGCATATGACACGCTTTACTGTTTTTTTACTGAGCTTACTTAGTGTAAATGCCTATGCGGCATCGTTTGATGACGATATTGTGGCTGCGTTACTTGAAAGAACAACACATAACGTTACCTATGATGGGTCTTATCGCTCTATTACTTATCCGGGTGGCGATGTGCCCGCTAATGTAGGGGTGTGTACCGATGTAGTTATTCGATCATATCGACTTTTAGGTATTGATTTGCAAAAGCTTGTGCATGAGGACATGTTAAAAAGCTTTGAGCTATATCCCTCTAAGCGTATTTGGGGTTTAACCAAACCGGATAAAAATATAGACCACCGCCGTGTGCCAAACTTACAGGCTTACTTTAAAAATCATGGCCAAGTGCTCGCTAAATCAAGTAACGTGAACGACTATAAAACGGGTGACATTGTAACGTGGATGCTGCCAGGTAATTTGCCGCACATTGGTATGGTTGTGAATGAGTTAGCAAAAGACACAGGGAATCCATTAATTGTTCATAATATTGGTCGAGGACCTGAAAAAAGCGACATGCTTTTCGATTTTAAAATTACGGGGCATTACCGTTTCGTCCCACAAGAATATAAATAACCAGATTATAAGTATGAGTTCTCTCATTTATTGATATTGCAGTATAAAGAAAAAGGATTTTGAACGTGAATACAAAAACCGATTCAAAAGAGGCTAGCCCAAAAGAGGTTAATCTTAAACAAAGTAAACTCGCTCCCAAAATAGCTAGCTTATTTATGAGTATTGCTTTTTCAGCCATAGGAACGGGTTTGTTTAGTTTGGTTGCAAGCTTACTTGGCAACGTAAATGTAACCGAAAAAACAGTTGGCAGTGTGTGGGTTTTACTGACCACATTTTTTGTTATTTTAAATGTATTTGGTGTCATTATTTGGCATAAACCGAAATGGTTAATTACTGCTATAAATAATGTGCTTAGGTTTGCTAAAGAGCGCAAAACAGCATTTTTTAGCGCCGTGCTAATGCTGATATTAATTATAGCAGGCTATTGTTTTTTTCTTTCCTTACCACAGCCAATTAGTTACAAAGCAACTCACTCTACACCTGCTGTTACCACTTTATCTGATGTTTTAAGCCCTGAACCGCTTTATATTGATTTTACTCCCGTTTTAGATGATGTAGAGAACACTGATGCAGTATCTTACTCTGTCGCAAAGCTTGCGCTTGTTGGCAAAGTGATTCCCACAGGTATAAAAGTCACGCCTGAGCTAATTGGACAGTGGTCTTGGAATAGTGAAAGCCAGCTTAAATTTATCCCAAAACAAGATTGGTCAGCAGGGCAAAAATATAAGGTACGTTTTGATTCATCTATTTTTAAAAGTGATATACATCTAAGCGATAATGAGCATGTATTTAAAACTCCCAACTTTGAACTAACACTAAGCTCGCTCGCTTTTTATCAAGACCCTAACGTTAAAAAAAGTCACAAGGTGATTGCAACATTAAAAGCGACTCACCCAACAGATATAAGCACCATAAAAAATAATTTAAAGCTGACTCAATCGCTTGAGCAAGATGGCAAAAACGAACTAGCACAATACAAATTTGATGTTACTTACGACAAGCATCAACGAGAGATTTACATTACTTCAGAGCAAATACGTATTCAAGATACCGAAAGCTATCTGTATTTTGTTCTTAATAGCGGTGTAAAGCCGGTTATGGGTCCTTCTCAAACAACAGTAGAGATTAAAGACGCCGTGTTGATCCCAAGTGTAAATAGCTTTTTTAGAGTAAATACTGCCAATGTGTTGATGGTAAAAAATACGCAAGGGGAGCCCGAACAAACACTTGTTTTAGACTTCACAGATGATATTTCATCGCAAGATGTGGTTAGTAAAACAGTTGCTTATGTATTACCGACTAAAGATTCAAAAGGTAATTATAAGTACTTCGGTAGTCCACGAGAGGTTACTGATGCAGTGCTTAAGCAATCTCAAAAAGTTAAGTTAAATGCGATTCCTACCGCGCAAGATACCGCTAAGTTACACAGTTTTACGTTTGACGCCCCTCAAAACCAGCAAGTTTATATCGCGATTGATAAGGGATTAAAGTCGACGGGTGAGTTTAGGATGGTGAATAAATACGACACTATTTTAGATACGCCGGCTTATCCGACACAAGTAAATATTATGTCTAAAGGGTCTATATTATCAAAAAATGGCGATCATAAATTGTCATTTTTGACCCGCGGTGTAAACGCACTTCAAGTTAAAGTAGGTAGGGTAGAAGCCAATCAAATTAACCACCTTATAAGTCAAACCAGTGGTGATATTTCTAATCCAGAATTTAATAATTATTACTTTACAGAAGAAAACATAAGTTCAATTTTTACCAGACAAGTTAATTTAAAATTGGAGCACCCTAAAAAAGCGGTCTATTCATCTATTGATTTGAGTAGTAAGTATAATGAGTCAGTTGGTTTAGGCTTATTTTTTATAAATGCTCAAGCGTTAAATACAGAAGATAATTACGTATATGGCCCCCAAGAAAAACGACTTATCCTTATTACTGATTTAGGTATTTTGGTAAAAAATAATGCAGATGGATCTCGCGATATATTTGTCCAATCTATTGAAACAGGAAAACCGGTAGCAAAAGCGAAGGTGTCGTTATTGGGTAAAAACGGATTAGTTATTTTAAATGCTAAAACAGATTCTGAGGGGCACGCATTTTTCGACAATACAACGTGGTTTACTGATGATCAAACTCCCGTTGCTTTTGTAGTCGAAACTAAAAGTGACATGTCTTTTATTCCTTATAATCGCTATTCTCGAATGGTTAACTACTCTCGGTTTGATACCGGCGGTGTAAGTTCTGGGCTCAGTGGTAGTAATAAAATAGATGCGTTTGTTTTTTCTGACCGTGGAATTTATCGACCAGGCGATAGTGTTAAACTTGCCACGATTGTGAAGCAACAAAACTTTGCAAAACTGGGCGATATACCGCTTGAACTTATAATTACCGATCCTAAAGGGACAACTGTTTATAATAAACGAGTGAGCTTAGATAAGTATGGATTGCTTGATTTTGACTTTAAAACACAAAATAGCGCCAATACCGGAACGTATTATGTATCGGTCCAACTTATTAAAAATAATAATAGCCGCGACCAATTAGGCAGCACTGAGTTTAAAGTTGAAGAGTTTGTACCCGATAGATTGAAAATTAGTAGTCAATTTTCTCAATCATCTGCAAAGGGGTGGGTAAACAGCTCAAAATTTAAAGCATTGGTGAGCCTTCAAAACTTATTTGGTACACCTGCTCAAAATAGACGTGTTACTGCTGATTTACATTTATCTCCAGCTGGTTTTTACTTTAATGAATACAAAGATTATGTGTTTTCTGATCCCCACAGTGAAGGAAAAAATATTAGACACAGTTATGAATCATTAACCGAAACCAAAACTGATGAACAAGGCAAGGCAGAATTTGATATTGACTTAACTCGCTATGAGGCAGGTACTTATCAGTTAAATTTTGCAGTACAAGGGTATGAAGAAGGCGGTGGTAAAAGTGTTCGTGCAAGCAGCTCGGTGCTTGTTTCACCCGTTGAGCAGTTAGTTGGTTATAAAGCCGATGGCGATTTAAGCTACATATCAAAAGAGTCAAAACGTGTTGTAAAATTTATTAATATTAATTCAGAAACTGAGCAAGTTGCTCGTGATGATTTATCGCTAAATTTAATAGAACAACAATATGTATCTACGTTGGTGCAACAAAATAACGGCACTTATAAGTACCAATCGGTTAGAAAAAACAAACAGGTATCAAGCAATCCGTTTTACATTAAACAAGATGGCGCAAACTACGAATTACCCACTGCTGAACCAGGTGATTACTTAATAGAACTCGTTGATGGCAAAGGGAATACCGTTAGTAGGGTATCATTTACGATAACCGGCACGGGTAACTTAGCGGGTAAGCTTGAAAAGAATGCTGAACTGCAAGTTCAATTAAATAAACCGGATTACAAACCGGGCGAAACAATTGAAATAAGTATTGTAGCGCCTTATGTTGGCTCGGGTTTAATTACAATTGAAACTAATAAAGTACACGCTTTTAAATGGTTTGAGAGTAAAACAACAAGTAGCATACAAACCATAACGATACCTAAAGGGATAGAAGGCAATGCGTATGTTAATGTTTCATTTGTTCGAAGCCTTGAATCGAAAGAAATATTTACAAGCCCATTAAGCTACGCAGTTAAACCATTTGCGATTGATCGTAGTAAACGCGCAATAGATTTTGACGTAAACATACCTGATAAAGTAAAACCAGGTGACGATTTAGTCATTTCATATAGTGCCAAATCACCTTCACGTGTTCTGTTATTTGCTGTAGATGAAGGTATTTTACAAGTGGCAAATTATCGGACGCCAAAGCCGTTAAATCACTTCTTACAAAAACGTGCTTTAGAAGTTAGTACTATGCAAATTGTTGATCTTATTTTACCTGAATTTAAACTAGTGCAAGAGCTTGCAGCTGCGGGTGGTGGTTATGCTGACTCAATGGCAATGAACCGCAAGAGCAAGCAACTTAACCCGTTTTCTCGTAAGGTACAAAAACCAGTCGCATTTTGGTCTGGTATTTTATCGGCTGATGCTAAAACGAAAAAACATACGTTTACTATCCCAGATACTTTTGCAGGTCAGGTACGTGTAATTGCTATTGCCGTAAATGACGAGGGTGTTGGTGTTAAAGAAAGTACAACACTTGTGAAAGGGCCCTTCGTATTAACTCCTAATGTATTAACGACAGCAGCACCAGGCGATGAGTTTAATATTGTACTTGGTATTGCTAATGGTGTTGAGGATTCAGGTAAACAACTGCCAATTACGGTAGAAGCGCTTACTTCAAGCAACATTGAAATAATAAGCGATAAAAAATTAACGCTAAATATTGATGAAAAATCAGAAGACACATTAACGTTTAGAGTGAAAGTGCTTGATAAGCTTGGCGCTGCATCAATTACATTTACTGCGTTATCGAGTGACAATGTTAGCCAACGCACGGCAACGTTAAGTGTGCGCCCTGCGGTTGCATTTGTTAGTAGCTTTGAAAGTGGCTTTAGTGAATCAGGTAAAAAAGAAATAGCGGTTTCGAGACAGCTATATCCTAACTTATCACAAAATAATATTACCGCTTCACAAAGCCCGTTAGCGCTTGTTGATGGTCTTATTAGTTATTTAGATAACTTTCCTCATATGTGTACCGAGCAAGTAGTGAGTAGTGTGTTTCCGGTGCTAAGTTATTTAGAACACCCAAGTTATATGGGCGATGTATCTTATAAACATGAGCGTATAAACAACTTAATAGATACCCTTCGTCAACGTCAGTTACCTGATGGCAGATTTATGTTATGGCCGGGTAATTCTAGTGCATCTATTTATTCTTCTCTTTATGTTATGCATTTTTTATTAGATGCAAAAGAAGCGGGCGTAGCAATACCTTATGATATGTGGAGCAGTGGTTTTGAAGGTGTGCGCAGTATAGCGAGCGGATCTTTAGAGGCGAATGACAGAAACCGCGCTTATGCCATTTATTTGCTAACACGACAAGGTGAGGTAACAACTAATTACTTATCTGATTTAGAAAAAAGTGTAAATGCGAGTAATAGCAAAGTATGGCAACAAGATATAACGTCCGCGTTTATGGGCGCAACTTATCAGCTATTACGTGCAAGCGACAAAGCGCAAGCACTGATCAATAGCTATAAAATTGGGCAAGATACCCAGCACGATAATTGGGGCGCTTACGACTCACGTTTAGCTCACGACGGACAGTATATTTATTTGTTATCAAAACATTTTCCTGCTCGCTTAAAGCAGTTAACTAAAGATGATTTGTTTAATGTCGTTGACCCTATTTTTAAAGGAGACTACAACACGTTGTCGTCTGCTTGGTCTGTACTTGCTATGACGGCATACTCAAAAGTTGCGTTATCACAAGCCCAGCCTGAAGATGTAAAAATAATGGCAACAACGACAATGGCAGAAAAAAAGGCATTAGACGTAACCTATACACCTTATCCTAAAGCCTCGTTTTTAAATGACGTTAAAACGCTTGATGTATTAGCGCCACCTCGCTCATTTTACATGATGAGCCAAGCTGGTTTTGATACAAACGTGCCACAAAAGTCATTAAGTAATGGTTTAGAAGTTGTCAGAGAATACCAAGACGATAAAGGTAATGTGATAACCACCGCTGTTCAAGGTCAAGAACTAAACGTTGTATTACGAGTGCGTAGTACAACGGGTAAAAATATTTCGGATGTTGCTGTTATTGATTTACTACCTGGTGGGTTTGAAGTACTCAGAGACAGCGTTCGCAATAGTTATAATCGCTGGACCTCTGATTATAAAGATATACGAGAGGATCGCGTTATATTATATGGCAGCTTTGGCGATAGCATGACTGAGCTTACTTACAAGATTAAGGCTACTACATCTGGCAGCTTTGTAGTGCCATCGGCTTATGCTGAATCTATGTATGATTTAAGTATTAAAGCGCACTCAAAATCGGGTCGTTTTGATGTTACCGCCGCTAAATAAAAAGTTTAGTTTTATAATAAAAACGGCTTTTTTTACAACAGCACTGCTTGCAGTGCTGTTGAATTTGTTTACTCCAAAGCCTGATATTACCCAGCCCAATGCTTACTCAACGGCTTTTTACGATAGCAGTGATAAATTACTTCGTTTAAATTTAGCCGCAGACGATAGATATAGATTATGGACGCCAATAGATAAAATCCCTTTGAGCGTTCAACAAGCTACTTTATTGTATGAAGACCAAGACTTTTATGAGCATATTGGTATCGATTTTATTGCTTTAATAAATGCGTTTTATACTAGCTATATTAAAAGAAGTCACCGAGTCGGTGCGTCAACAATAACAATGCAAGTAGCCCGGTTGCACTTTGGGATGAACACGCATGTTATTTTTGGAAAAGTAGAACAAATACTTCGAGCGCTACAAATTGAGAGACACTACAGTAAAAACCAAATACTCGAGGCGTATTTTAACTTAGCGCCTTATGGATCAAATATTGAAGGTGTTGGTGCAGCCAGTTTAATTTATTTTAAGAAACCAGCTATTGATCTTAATTTACCTGAGTCATTATTACTTAGCTTAATCCCGCAAAACCCAACCAAACGAAATCCCATTAAAAAATCGGCTAAACTGGTATTGCTAGAAACAAGAAAAAAACTGTTTACTCGTTGGCTTGAAACCCACCCAGACGATAAACATTGGCTAGCAGCTATGCAATTACCGATAAAGGTATATGCCTCTTCAGACTTGCCTTTTGAAGCTCCACATTTTATTGATAATTTACAAAGCGAGTACCCGCACCTAAAGCCTGGAGAATATAAAACGTCGATAGACCTTAATTTACAAAACTTACTTCAGCGCCATGCAAGAAATTACATTAATCGCAGGCATAGAGACGGGCTTAGTAATACGTCTGCTATTTTACTAAATTATAAAACTATGGAAGTAGTTGCTGAATTAGGCTCTGTGGATTTTTTTAATAATGACATTAGCGGTCAAGTAAATGGTGTAAGAGCTAAACGTTCACCAGGTTCAACCCTTAAACCATTTATTTATGCGCTTGCTATAGACGAAGGGTTAATTCATCCATTAACGCTTGTAAAAGATGCCCCCAAACGCTTTGGAGGATATACACCAGAGAATTACGATCAGCAGTTTTTAGGGCCTATATCGGCTACTGAATCGCTAGTGCTGAGCCGTAATGTGCCTGCTGTTAATTTGATGTATCGCTTACAAAAAGTTGGGCTATACGATTTACTCGTTGCAGCCGATATTAAAAAGCTTCAGCCCAAAGAGTTTTATGGTTTAGCGCTTGCGCTGGGCGGCAGTGAAGTAACGATGCTAGAGCTCGTTAAGTTATACGCCATGTTAGCTAATTTAGGGGTGTATAAGGATGAAGTTATATTAAAAAAAGACGCCACTGTTATTAACCAAAACAACCCAAATAATCAAAACAATCATATCAAGCAACTCATCAGCCCAGAGGCAGCCTACCTGACTTTACAAATGCTAAGTGAAAATAGTGCAGTTGATGAAATCTCATTTCAAAAAGAAAGAAGACAATCATACCCTGTATATTGGAAAACAGGTACTTCATTTGCTTTTCGCGATGCATGGTCAGTAGGTATTGTTGGTCCGTATGTTTTAGCTACATGGGTGGGTAATTTCTCAGGAGAAGGGCACCCATCTTTTATTGGGCGACAAGCAGCCGCGCCTTTATTTTTTAAAATAATACGTTCATTAGATAGTTACGGCTTAATCAAAGGCAATATAAAACCAGGTGGTTTAAATATTACAGAAGTAGATATTTGTTCAACAACAGGTGATTTACCTAATGTGCATTGCCCTAAAACAGAAAAAGGACTTTTTATTCCAGGTAAGTCGCCAATTAAAGTGTCCGATGTACATCGTGAAATTTATATTGATAAAGTATCGGGATTACGTGCTTGTCAGTATGTTGAATCTACAACTACAAAGGCAGTTTATGAATTTTGGCCATCTGACTTAGTCAGATTATTTAAACAAGCAGGCATTGTTAAACGCCAGCCTCCACCTTATTTAGATTCATGCTTAATTAATGACACGAGTACACGAGGCTCAGCACCGAGTATTACATCCCCGAGTAATTTAATTAGCTACACGATAAGAGCCAGTAAATTGAAAAAAGAAGGCCTGCCTTTTAGCGCAATCACAGATACAGATTCACGTATTTTATATTGGTTTGTAGATAACAGCTTTGTTGGTAAAGTAGAGCGAGATACGCCTTTTTTCTGGCACCCGCAAGTAGGCGAATTTGACGTAAGAGTGGTTGATAATTTAGGGCGTAGCGCATCAGTTTCAATGCGTGTAAAGCTCGTTCAGTGATACGTAAATAAGCTAAAGAGCTAGTTATCGGGTATTAAACAATTAGATTGGCGTTTATAAACTGTATTTAGCGTTTAGACTACTTTAAATTAATACTTACATTGCCATTGGGTTTACAGCAGCACAGGAGTATTTCGCCTTCGCGCACAAATGCAAGGGGCTCTTCGTTATATTCAACACTACCTGACACTAACGTTGCTCTACAGGCGCCGCAGTAACCTTCGCGGCATTGGAATGCAACGTCTATTTTCATGGATTCTAAGCACTGTAGAAGAGAAGGGCAGCCAGCGGTAAATTCTATACACTGGCTGTTTTCTGCAAGCGTTATGCTTGCAGTAGACTTGTCACTCATTATAAATCAAAATCACCAAATTCTGATGCATCAACTTGAGAGTCTATTTGACCAACAAGGTATGAGCTAATTTCTGCTTCTTGAGGCGCTACTTGCACGTTATCAGACACTAACCACGAGTTTATCCATGGGATAGGGTTACTGTTATTTTCAAACTGTGCTGGCAAGCCAATGGCAGTCATACGTGCATTAGTAATGTATTCAACGTACTGACATAAAATATGCTTATTTAAGCCAATCATTGAACCATCTTTAAATAAATACTCAGCCCACTCTTTTTCTTGCTCTGCAGCATCAACAAACATTTTAATCGCTTCGTCGCGGCACTGGGCTGCAACAATCGCCATTTCTGGGTCATCTTTACCGTCTTGCATAATGTTTAAAATATGCTGAGTACCCGAAAGGTGAAGTGCTTCATCGCGCGCAATAAGTTTGATGATTTTAGCGTTACCTTCCATCAATTCGCGCTCAGCAAACGCAAACGAACATGCAAAGCTTACGTAAAAGCGAATCGCTTCAAGAATATTTACCGACATCATAGCCAGGTAAAGTTTCTTTTTAAGCTCAAACAAATTCACGATAACAGTTTTACCGTTAATCTCGTGTTTGCCTTCACCATATAAATTGTAAAGCGATACAGAGTTGATTAAGTCGTCGTAGTATTTAGTTACGGCATCAGCACGTTCGCTAATTTTATCGTTGCTAACAATGTCATCAAAAATAAGCTCAGGTGCTTGTGTTACATTACGGATAATATGCGTGTATGAGCGGCTGTGAATTGTTTCACTGAACGCCCATGTTTCTATCCATGTTTCAAGCTCTGGTAGCGATACAATTGGAAGTAGAGCCACGTTTGGCGAACGACCTTGTACACTATCAAGTAGTGTTTGGTATTTTAAGTTGCTTAAAAATATATGCTTTTCGTGATCTGGTAATGCTTGAAAGTCTAAACGGTCTTTACTTACATCTACTTCCTCAGGACGCCAAAAGAAAGACAGTTGCTTTTCAATTAACTTTTCAAAAATTGGGTATTTTTGTTGGTCGTAACGAGATACGTTTACAGTTTGGCCAAAAAACATTGGCTCTTGCATTTGGTTATTATGGTTTCGGCTAAAAGTAGTATAAGACATGTTTATCACTCAAAAAACTATCAGAAAAAGCGGGCTAAATGCCCGCTTAAAATAAAAATCAGCAGTTATATTTTACACGCGCCGCCTTCACAATCATCATCTTCCACTTCTGGAGTATCTTCTTGTGAATCTGAGGCGCCATCGCGAGTATTGTGGTAATACAAGGTTTTAACACCTAGTTTGTACGCGCTTAGTAAGTCTTTTAATAAGACTTGCATAGGTACTTTACCGCCTTCGAACTTGTTTGGATCATAATTTGTATTTGCAGAAATTGTTTGGTCAACAAATTTTTGCATTATGCCAACAAGCTGCAAGTAACCATCGTTTGATGGAATGTCCCATAGTAACTCGTACTGATCTTTTAAACGCTCATACTCAGGAACAACTTGTTTTAAAATACCGTCTTTACTTGCTTTAACGCTAATATGTCCACGTGGTGGCTCAATACCGTTAGTTGCATTAGAGATTTGCGACGATGTTTCTGATGGCATTAATGCACTTAGTGTTGAGTTACGCATACCGTGCTCTTTAATATTTGCACGTAGTGTATCCCAGTCAAGATGAAGTGGCTCATCACAAATTTTATCTAAATCACGTTTGTACGTATCTGTTGGCATAATGCCTTGAGAGTACGTTGTTTCGTTAAACTTAGGACATGCGCCACGCTCTTTAGCAAGCTCGTTTGATGCTTTCATTAAGTAGTATTGAATAGCTTCAAAGGTTTTATGTGTTAATGCATTTGCGCTACCATCTGAATAACGCTTACCGTTTTTAGCTAGGTAGTAAGCGTAGTTAATCACGCCTATTCCTAGTGTACGACGACCCATAGTTGCATTTTTAGCCGCCGGTACAGGGTAGTCTTGGAAATCAAGTAAGTTATCAAGTGCGCGTACTGCAAGTTCAGCTAGCTCTTCAAGCTCATCAAGTGACTCTATTGCACCTAAGTTAAACGCAGAAAGTGTACAAAGCGCAATTTCGCCTTCTTCGTCATTTACGTTGTTAAGTGGCTTAGTTGGCAATGCAATTTCTAAACATAAGTTAGATTGGCGAATTGGCGCAACTTTAGAAATAAATGGGCTGTGTGTATTACAGTGATCCACATTTTGTAAATAAATACGACCTGTACTTGCACGTTCTTGCGCAAACATAGAGAAAAGCTCAATGGCTTTAATACGTTTTTTACGAATAGACTCGTCTTGTTCGTATTTTACGTAAAGTGCGTCAAACTCAGCTTGGTCTTCAAAAAATGCATCGTAAAGGCCAGGCACATCTGATGGGCTAAATAATGTAATGTAGTCATCTTTAATTAAACGAGAGTACATTAGTTTATTAAACTGTACGCCGTAATCAAGGTGACGAACGCGGTTGTCGTCTACACCACGGTTATTTTTAAGTACAAGTAGGTTTTCTACTTCTAGATGCCAAAGCGGGTAGAACAAAGTTGCAGCACCGCCGCGTACACCACCTTGCGAACAACTTTTAACAGCTGTTTGAAAGTGCTTATAAAAAGGAATACAACCTGTATGGTACGCTTCGCCGTTACGAATATGGCTACCTAAAGCACGAATTCGACCAGCGTTAATACCAATACCTGCGCGTTGTGATACGTATTTAACGATTGCAGACGATGTAGCGTTAATTGAATCAAGGCTATCGCCACATTCAATTAATACACACGAGCTAAACTGGCGAGTAGGCGTACGGACACCTGACATAATTGGCGTTGGTAGAGATATTTTAAATAATGATACCGCGTCGTAAAAACGTTTAATGTAATCAGTACGTGTTTCACGTGGGTAGTCAGAGAATAAGCTTGCTGCTACTAAAATATATAAAAACTGTGCACTTTCGTATATTTCACCCGATACACGGTTTTGAACGAGGTACTTGCCTTCAAGCTGTTTTACAGCTGCGTAGCTAAAGTTAAGATCGCGAGAATGATCAAGGTATGCATCAAGCTCGTCTAATTCTTGCTCTGTGTAATCTACTAATAAGTGAGCATCGTAGCGTTTATCGCCAACCATTTTTGTTACGTGGTCAAATAAACGTGGTGGTTCAAATTGACCATACGCTTTTTTACGTAAATGGAATACAGCTAAACGTGCAGCTAAGTATTGATAATCAGGCGATTCTTTTGAAATCTGATCCGCTGCTGCTTTAATGATGGTTTCGTGGATGTCTTTGGTACGAATACCGTCGTAAAACTGAATATGCGATTTTAATTCAACTTGCGAAACCGAAACGTTGTTTAAACCTTCGGCGGCCCATTCAATAACGCGATGGATCTTATCCAGATCAAGTGGCTCTTTGCGCCCGTCACGTTTGCTTACAGATAACTGTTGGTTCATTTGCCTGTATTCCTTGGGAATTATGTATTTTGACCAATGCTTTATACCTCGCCGAAGCAAGGTACATACTCATTTATTATAGGTTTCACCATATTGGCGAATTTAATTGAATAACATTTGGCCACAATATCTGGTGTTGTTCAATTTAGAGATCACAAGATAGTGTGGTCTGAGTTGTTTTGCAAGGGACATAATTGCCCCTATTTGTGGATAACTTTGGGATAACGCATTTGTGTTAGTAGACACTCACCTTCGAACAATCATTTAAGTTGAAATATGCAAAAATCAACTAATGATCTGCTAAATTTACGCATTTTAAAAATAAATTTTGACTGCTTTTTTTATCAGCAAGCTTTGTGTGAAAACTAACACAATCACAATATATAGTGTTTAATAATTAACATGACACTATATATGGTTAAAACCGTCAATTGGACTTAGCCAGTTAAAATTGGCTTCCCAAGCTATCGCTTCATCTTTACTTGGGATGTAACCCCAAAGAGCCGTTGCGGTATGCATACCTGCGGCTTTGCCTGCTTGTATGTCGCGCTGTGCATCACCAATGTATAAACAGCGCTTTGGTTCTACTTGCATGAGCTTTGCACAATGCAGCAGTGGTAAAGGTGATGGCTTAGCTTCAGTTAAGGTGTCGCCACTTATTACTACACTGGCATTTTTCAATGCGGGAATAGCTGCCACTAAAGGATCGGTTAAAAAGCCAGGCTTGTTAGTCATGATCCCCCACTTGATCTTTTTCTGATCAAGGGCGATAAGTAACGATTCAACTCCGCTGAAGCAATGCGTGTGTTTTGCTATGTTTGCAGCGTACTCGTTAACTAATTGCTTTATAAGCTCGCTTTGGTGTTGTTTGTCCCATAACTCTTTAAAACCAGCCTCTAATAATGCGCCTGCGCCGTTAGATGCCGCAGGACGGTATACATCACTACTAACTGGTTCTATTTCATTGCTAATAAGGACTGCGTTTAAAGCGGCACCTAAATCATCAGCGGTGTCGAGTAGGGTGCCGTCTAAATCAAATAAAAATGCATCGTACTCAATAATGGATAAGGGGGCTTGAGAATTAGCCATTAAGCTAACTTCTCAAAATAAAGTATGTAATTTACGCTAACGTCACTATTGAGCGTATATTGCTTTGATAGTGGGTTATAAGAAAGCCCTGTACTTGCACGGACTTTTAAACCGGCTTGCTCTGCCCATGAAATAAGCTGTGCAGGTTTTATAAACTTTTTATGGTCGTGTGTACCTTCAGGTACCATTTTTAAAAGTTTTTCAGCGCCAACAATCGCGTATAAATATGCTTTAGGTGTTTTGTTAAGGGTTGAAAAAAACACATCTGCGCCTGGTTTGGCAAGTGCGGCTACAGCATGAATGATAGATGCTGGGTCGGGAACGTGTTCAAGCATTTCCATACACGTTATTACATCAAAGCGCTCAGGGTACTGTGTTGCAAACTCTTCTGCAGGCACTTTTATATAATCTACATTTACGCCAGTTTCTAAACTGTGCAACTTAGCAACAGTTAAAGGCTCTTGCCCCATGTCGATGCCAGTTACTTTTGCGCCCATGCGCGCCATGCTTTGGCTTAAAATACCGCCACCACAGCCAACGTCGAGTGTTTCTTTATCGAATAGGCCTTGCGTTTTATTTGCTATAAAGTCTAAACGTAACGGGTTAATTTCGTGAAGAGGTTTGAATTCTCCGTCTAGGTCCCACCAACGCTCAGCGATGGCTTCAAATTTTGCTATTTCTGCGTGATCTACATTTTGATGTTCGGTCATAAAATACTTCCTCGTCAATCTGAGGCCATTATATAGGGCTAAATTGATAAATCGCAAAGTTTTGCGCCTGTAAATTAAAATTAATTGTGATAGCATGGCTGTTAGAAATAATAACAATACTCTTAATACCCAATACCGGGTTGTTGAGAGCTGATACTGAAGGAATGTGATATCAAATGACTGATCTCGCCAATGAAATTCTGCCAGTCAATATTGAAGACGAGTTAAAAAACTCCTATTTAGATTACGCAATGAGCGTAATAGTAGGACGTGCATTACCAGACGTACGTGACGGCTTAAAACCTGTTCATCGCCGCGTTTTGTTTGCAATGAACGAGCTTAGTAATGACTGGAACAAGCCTTACAAAAAATCGGCCCGTGTGGTCGGTGACGTAATCGGTAAATACCATCCACACGGCGACAGTGCAGTTTATGACACGATAGTTCGTATGGCTCAGCCATTCTCACTACGTTACATGCTTGTAGATGGCCAAGGTAACTTCGGTTCGGTTGATGGTGATTCAGCAGCGGCAATGCGTTATACAGAAGTACGTATGGCAAAAATGTCGCATGAGTTATTAGCCGATCTTGAAAAAGAAACGGTTGATTTCGTTCCTAACTACGATGGCACTGAGTTCATCCCTGATGTTTTACCAACGAAAGTTCCTAATTTATTAGTGAATGGTTCGTCAGGTATTGCAGTAGGTATGGCTACAAATATACCACCACATAACTTAACTGAAGTTGTGAACGGTTGTTTGGCACTTATTCAAAATCCTGATTTAACTATTTTAGAGTTAATGGATTATATCCCTGGTCCTGATTTCCCAACGGCTGCAATTATCAACGGTAAAAAAGGCATTGAACAAGCCTATTTAACTGGCCGTGGTAAAGTGTACATGCGTGCACGCGCCGACGTCGAAACCGATGAAAAAACAGGCCGTGAAACAATCATCGTTCACGAAATTCCTTATCAAGTTAATAAAGCCCGTTTAATTGAAAAAATTGCTGAGCTTGTTAAAGATAAGAAAATTGAAGGTATTAGTGCACTACGTGATGAATCAGATAAAGACGGTATGCGTATCGTTATTGAAATTAAACGTGGTGACGTAGGCGAAGTTATTTTAAATAACTTGTATTCACAAACTCAGTTACAAACTGTGTTTGGTATGAATATGGTTGCATTAATTAACAACCAACCTAAGTGTTTTAATCTAAAAGAAATGCTTGAAGAGTTTATTATTCACCGCCGTGAAGTAGTAACTCGTCGTACCGTGTTTGATTTACGCAAAGCGCGTGACCGTGCTCACACGCTTGAAGGTTTAGCAATTGCGCTTGCAAACATTGACCCAATTATCGAGCTTATTCGTAAATCACCTACACCTGCTGAAGCTAAAATTGCTTTAACTGCACGTCCGTGGGAATTAGGTCATGTACAAGGTATGCTTGAAAAAGCAGGCGAAGATAATGTAGCCCGTCCAGATTGGCTTGCTGATGATTTAGGTATTCGCGACGGTCAATACTATATTTCTGAGCAACAAGCTCAAGCAATTCTAGATTTGCGTTTACACAAGCTTACTGGTCTTGAACACGAAAAAATCTTAACTGAATATCAAGCGTTATTAGAGTTAATTGCTGAACTACTTTATATTTTGGCAACACCTGAGCGTTTAATGGAAGTTATTCGTGACGAACTAGTTGAAATTAAAGCGCAGTATGGCGACGAACGTCGTACTGAGATTAATGCAGCGGCTCACGATATCAGTCTTGAAGACTTAATTACCGAAGAAAACGTTGTTGTAACGCTTTCTCACGAAGGGTATGTGAAGTATCAGGCATTGTCTGATTACGAAGCACAGCGTCGTGGTGGTAAAGGTAAGTCAGCAACGAAGATGAAAGATGAAGATTTCATTGAACGTCTGTTAGTTGCAAATACACACGATACTATTTTATGTTTCTCTACGGCCGGTCGTTTATATTGGCTTAAAGTGTATCAGTTACCACTAGCAAGTCGTGCAGCGCGCGGTAAGCCAATTGTTAACTTGTTACCACTTGAAGCTGATGAACGTATTACTGCTATATTGCCAGTACGCGAGTACGCAGAAGATAAATATATCTTTATGGCAACTGCATTCGGTACAGTTAAGAAAACACCATTAACGGCTTACAGTCGTCAACGTGCAAGCGGTATCATTGCTGTTAACTTAAATGATGGCGATAGCTTGATTGGTGTTGATATTACCGATGGTAGCAACGAAATTATGTTGTTCACTGATGCAGGTAAAGTTGTACGGTTCAAAGAAGCTGAAGAAACAACAGTTGTTGATGAAAACGGTAACCCAGTATTAGACGAAGAAGGTAACCCTGAGATTCGCTTCAAAGGTGTTCGCCCAATGGGTCGTACTGCTACAGGTGTTCGTGGTATTAAAATGCCAGACGAGCAACGCGTAGTATCGTTAATTGTACCAAAAACTGACGGTGCCATTCTAACGGTAACTGAAAATGGTTACGGTAAGCGTACACAACTTGAAGATTACCCATCTAAGAGTCGTGCAACACAAGGTGTTGTATCAATTAAGGTGAGTGAACGTAACGGCGCTGTTGTTGGTGCTGTGCAAGTTGATGACAACGATGAAATAATGATTATTTCGAATCGTGGTACCTTAGTACGAACTCGCGTTAATGAAGTTTCAACGGTTGGACGTAACACACAAGGTGTTATTTTGATCAGAACTATTGACGGAGAGCAAGTAGTTGGTTTACAACGTATAGAAGAGATTGAAGTTACAGAAAGTGACTTGATTGATATTGAAGACGTTGAAACTGTAGATACGGTTATTGATGAAGTAGCGGATGATAATCCTCCTTCAGAATAATTGATATTGAAAAAGCGGCCTTGGCCGCTTTTTTTTAATGTTGTTGAAAAAAATTAATAGGGTGTGAAATTATACTCATACCAATTCGCTTAATTAAGAGATCTATTTTGAGGGTGGAAAAACGTGTTGATAGCTAGGCAAAAAATTCGCTATTTAGTTGTTCTAAATGAGAATTTTTTAACGCAAGTAGCGACACGTTTAGCCCCGCAAAATGATTAAGTATTATTGCGGATTGGTATTATTCATTAAATTTTAAAGGTTTAGCGGATTGGTATTAAATGTTCATGCTTAGTAGTTAAATTACTGGAATGAGGCAAAGGTAATGAGTAAATATAATTTTTGTGCGGGGCCAGCTATGCTTCCGCAAGCGGTTATGAAAAAAGCACAAAAAGAGTTTCTAGATTGGCAAGATTTAGGTGTGTCTGTGATGGAAATAAGCCATCGTAGCAAAGAGTTTTTAGCCCTTACAGCTAAATGTGAAGCCAGCCTTCGTCGCCTAATGAATATCAGTGATGAATTTGAAGTGCTGTTTATGCATGGTGGTGGCCGTGGTCAGTTTAGTGCTGTGCCATTAAATTTACACCAAGAAGGCAAAGTTGCGGTTTATTGCGAAAACGGCGTGTGGTCAAAAAGTGCAACAGACGAGGCCAACAAGTTTACTCAAGCAACCTCTATTGATGTGCGTAATGATGCCAATGGCGAGTTTTCTATTAAACAGGTTGCTGATTGGGTGTTACCAGAAGATGCATCTTACATTCACTATTGCCCTAACGAAACGGTTGACGGCTTAGAAATTTTTGATGTACCAAGCCACCCAACAGCACCGATCGTTGCTGATATGTCGTCAACTATTTTATCACGCGAAATAGACGTTAATAAATTTGATTTAATTTACGCTGGTGCGCAAAAAAATATCGGCCCGTCGGGCATATCAATCGTTATTGTTCGTAAAACATTACTTGAGCGTGAAGGCTTACCTAAGCCCGGCATTTTAGATTACGCATTAGAAGCAAAACAAGGCAGTATGTTTAACACGCCCCCTACATTTGCTTGGTATTTAGCTGCTGAAGTATTTCAATGGCTTGAAAGTAATGGTGGCGTAAAAGCGATGGAAGTTCAAAATATTGCTAAAGCGCAGCTACTTTATGACTTTATTGATGAATCGAGCTTTTATACCAATAAAGTAGCTAAACATTGCCGTTCACGTATGAATGTTCCGTTTTGGCTTAATGATGAAAGCTTAAATGATAAGTTTGTTGCTCAATCTAAAGATGCAGGGTTACTTGCTCTTGAAGGTCACAGAATAGTGGGCGGTATGCGCGCTAGTATTTATAACGCAATGCCTCTTGAGGGTGTTCAAGCACTTGTAGACTTTATGGCTGCTTTTGCAAAGGAGCATAGCTAATGGAGCAACTTCGTTTAGAACCTATTTCTAGAGTAAATGGCACAGTAACCCTACCAGGTTCAAAGAGTCTATCGAACAGAATTTTATTATTAGCAGCACTTGCAAGCGGTACTACCGTTGTAGAAAACTTACTTGATAGTGACGATATACGCCATATGCTGGGCGCCTTAAAGTTATTAGGTGTAAATGTAACTTTAAATGATGAACGCACTGTAGCCACCGTAGAGGGTGTTAGTGGTGTGTTTAATACACCGACTGAGCCCTTGTTTTTAGGTAATGCGGGTACTGCTTATAGACCTTTAACGGCTGTACTTGCTGCCGTTGCTGGTGAGTACGAGCTAATAGGCGAGCCACGTATGGAAGAGCGCCCGATAGGGCACTTGGTTGACGCGCTGCAAGCATTGGGTGGTGATGTTACTTATACAAAGCACAAAGACTACCCACCACTTAAAATTGTGGGTGGCCAAATAAAAGGCGGTGAGGTTGAAATTGACGGCAGTATTTCAAGTCAATTTTTAACCGCTCTATTAATGGCAGCGCCATTATTTAACGGTGATACAACAATAACTATTAAAGGTACTTTAGTCTCTAAACCTTATATTGATATTACACTTGATGTAATGGCACGTTTTGGGGTTAATGTTGAGCACAGTGATTATGCAACCTTTAAAGTTAAAGGTGGTCAACAGTATCAATCATTAGATCGCATAATGGTTGAAGGCGATGCATCTTCTGCCTCTTACTTTGTTGCTGCGGCTGCAATTGCAGGCGGTGAGATTGAAATTAAGGGCGTGGGTGCCAAGTCGGTGCAAGGTGATATAGGCTTTGCCAAAGTAATGGAGCAAGTAGGCGCAAAAATTGATTGGTATGATGAGCGTTTAGTTGTTCGCAAAGGCGAACTAAAAGGTGTGGATATTGACGCCAATGCAATTCCTGATGCAGCTATGACTCTTGCAACTGTTGCTCTTTTTGCCAAAGGCCCAACAGCCATTCGTAACATTTATAACTGGCGAGTAAAAGAGACAGACCGTTTATATGCAATGGCAACTGAGCTTCGTAAAGTAGGCGCACAGGTTGTAGAAGGTGAAGATTTTATAGAGATCACCCCACCTGAAACATTTAATGATGTTGCTGTTGATACTTACGACGATCACCGTATAGCCATGTGTTTTGCAATGGTTGCCGTTGGTGGAAAGCCAATAACAATTAATGATCCAAAGTGTACCTATAAAACATTTCCCACATTTTTCAATGTTTTAGCGTCAGTCAGTGAATAAGCTAATTAGAAGTAATTACAAAAGTTACACACTAATAGCAGATATATTTTAATAACTGACGTATAATGTCGCGGTTTATTTAGGTGTGCATTGCAGGAGGTTTTAAATGCAGGCGTTATTAATGCCCGTGATCACCGTTGATGGCCCAAGTGGTTCAGGTAAAGGAACTGTTTGTCGCTTGTTAGCCGACAAGTTAGGGTGGGATGTATTAGATAGCGGTGCGATTTATCGCGTTTTATCTTTAGCTGCACTTCATCACCAAATTGCATTAGACAATGAAGAAGGGCTTGTCCCTCTTGCTGCAAATTTAGATGTGCAGTTTTTGGTAGATAGCCAAACTAATGCAGGAAAAGTTATTTTAGAAGGCGAAGATGTAACTACTACTATTCGTAATGAAGAAGTAGGCGCTGCAGCATCAAAAGTTGCAGCATTACCTCGCGTTCGTGAAGCGTTATTACGTCGCCAGCGTGCATTTCGCACTGAAAACGGCTTAATTGCCGATGGCCGTGATATGGGCACTGTGGTTTTTCAAGATGCGCCGTTAAAAATATATTTAACAGCAAGTGCAGAAGAGCGTGCTCGTAGACGCTTTGTTGAGTTGAATACGCGCGGTCTTGATGTTACACTAAGTGGTCTATTACAGGACATTCAAGCTCGTGACGAGCGCGATATGAATCGTGCCGTTGCTCCGCTTGTACCTGCAGATGATGCTATTGAGCTTGATACTAGCGAGCTCAATGCACAGCAAGTGTTTGATAAGGTAATAACTTTATTGGATATTGCAATCTCTGAAGGTAAGCTTCCTAAACGAAGCTAAACACATTTTATGCGCCAGCAGGATGCCAGTGCTATTTTAACAACCCCATGCAGCATGGTTGCTTATTGGTATTAATATATGAGACGTATATTCGTATGTCAGAAAATTTTGCGCAGTTATTTGAAGAAAGCTTAAAGGGTTTTGAAGCAGAGCAAGGCTCTATCGTTAAAGGTACAGTAATCTCTATCGAGAATAACATTGTACTTGTAGATGCTGGTCTTAAATCAGAAAGTGCTATCCCTGCAGAGCAGTTCAAAAATGCTGCTGGTGAACTTGAAGTTGCTGTAGGCGACGAAGTAGATGTTGCACTAGATGCAATTGAAGACGGTTTCGGTGAAACTATTCTTTCTCGTGAGAAAGCTAAGCGTCACGAAGCATGGATCCGTCTTGAGAAAGCATGTGAAGAGCAAGAGACTGTTACTGGTGTTATCAACGGTAAAGTTAAAGGCGGTTTCACAGTTGAAGTTGATTCAATCCGTGCTTTCCTACCTGGTTCACTTGTTGATGTTCGTCCAGTACGTGACACAACTCACCTTGAAGGCAAAGAGCTTGAATTTAAAGTAATCAAGCTTGACCAAAAACGTAACAACGTTGTTGTTTCACGTCGTGCAGTTATCGAATCTGAAAACTCACAAGAACGTGAAGAGCTTCTTGCTAACCTTGTTGAAGGCCAAGAAGTTAAAGGTATCGTTAAGAACCTTACTGACTACGGTGCATTCGTTGACCTTGGTGGTGTTGATGGTCTACTACACATTACTGATATGGCTTGGAAGCGTGTTAAGCACCCTTCAGAAATCGTTAATGTTGGCGACGAAATCGCAGTTAAAGTTCTAAAATTCGACAAAGATAAAACTCGTGTATCTCTAGGCCTTAAACAGCTTGGTGAAGATCCATGGGCAGCTATCGCTGGTCGTTACCCAGAAGGTTCTAAACTTTCTGGTCGTGTTACTAACCTTACAGATTACGGCTGTTTCGTGGAAATCGAAGAAGGCGTTGAAGGTTTAGTACACGTTTCTGAAATGGATTGGACTAACAAAAACATCCATCCTTCAAAAGTTGTTAGCTTAGGCGACACTGTTGAAGTTATGGTTTTAGAAATTGACGAAGAACGTCGTCGTATTTCTCTTGGTCTTAAGCAATGTATTGCTAATCCTTGGCAGGAATTTGCTCGTCTACAAAACAAAGGCGATCAAGTTACTGGTAAGATCAAATCAATCACTGACTTCGGTATCTTTATCGGTCTTGACGGTGGTATTGACGGTCTTGTACACCTTTCAGACATTTCTTGGAATACACCTGGCGAAGAAGCTGTACGTGAATTCAAGAAAGGCGACGAAATCACTGCTATCGTATTGCAAGTTGACCCAGAGCGTGAACGTATCTCTCTAGGTGTTAAGCAAATCGAAGCTGACCCATTCAATAACTACCTTGATGCAAACAAAAAAGGTGCTATTGTTAAAGGTAAAGTGACTGAAGTTGATGCGAAAGGCGCAACTGTTGAACTTATCGAAGGCGTTGAAGGTTACATCCGTGTAGCTGATATCGCTCAAGAACGCGTTGAAGATGCAACTACTGTTGTTTCTGTAGGCGACGAGATTGAAGTTAAATACGTTGGTGTTGATCGTAAGAACCGCACTTTAAGCTTATCTGTAAAAGCTCTTTTCGAAGCAGAAGAGAAAGAAGTACTAGAGAAGCTTAAGAAAGAAGAGCCAGTGTTTGAAAACGCAATGGCAGCTGCTTTCGCAAATGCACAAAAAGACTAATATATAATTAGTTTTTAGTTGGAAGGGCATTTTTTGCCCTTCCTATATCTCTTTTTAAGGAAACGCTATGACTAAGTCAGAACTGATAGAAACACTTGCGGAACAACACGCACACGTTCCAGTGAAAGATGTTGAGAATGCTGTAAAAGAAATTCTTGAACAAATGGCCGGCTCATTATCTACTTCAGATCGTATTGAGATCAGAGGTTTTGGTAGTTTCTCTTTGCATTTCCGCGCTCCTCGCACAGGTCGTAATCCTAAGACTGGCGATACAGTTGAGCTTGAAGGAAAGCATGTACCTCATTTTAAACCAGGCAAAGAATTACGCGACCGCGTAAATGAAAGCATTGCCTAGTTAACTTAGTGGAGTAGTTACTTGTTCAAGGTATTAAAAATTATTCTGGTTGCGCTATGCCTTATCAGTGCATTTGTATTAGGGTCACAAAACCCACAGTTAGTACAAATAAATTATATTATAGCCAGTAATACACTACCTTTAGCTGTAATAATAAGTATCTGCTTTTTATTAGGTGTTTTAGTGGGTTGTTTTATTAGCTTTAAATTGTTTTCACAATTAAAGTGGCAAAACTACCGCTTAAAAAAGCAATTAGCGCCTGAAAAAGATAAAAAAAAGCTTGCCGCGAATAAAGACACCTAACTATGATTGAGCTTTTGTTTTTACTATTACCTGTTGCCGCCGGTTACGGCTGGATTATGGGTAAAAACAGTGCTAAAAACCAAGCTCATCAACTAAATCGTCAGATCACTTCTGAATACAGCAAAGGCTTAAAGTTTCTACTCGACAGAGAAGAAGACCAAGGCTTAGAGCACTTGATTAATTTGCTTGAAGTTTCAGCTGACTCTGTTGAACACTATTCTATACTTGCCACCATGTTTCGCCGTAGAGGTGAATTAGACCGCGCAATTAAAATTCATGAACTTCTATTAAAACACCCAGGCTTAAATGAACAACAAGCTGCAACTAGCCGTTTAGAACTTGCCGAAGATTATATAATGGCTGGTCTACTAGATAGTGCAGAAGAGCACTTAGTTTGGTTAGTTAAGGCTGGCCATGTAGAAGCACTAGACCCTATTATTACTTTATATTCGCAAACCCGTGAATGGGAAAAAGGCATCAACATGTTTGAAGCCCACAGCGAACTATTTTCAAAAGAACAACAATTTAAAGCGATTGCTAATTTTTATTGTGAATCAGCTTTAAGTGATAACACACCCCAACTAATGAGAAAAGCGATTAGCTTAAATTATAAAGCCGTACGTCCGCTTTACGAGTTAGGATTAGTTGCTTACGCGAAAGAAGATTACGTTAAAGCTATTTATTACTGGCGTGAGCTTGTATCACAATTCACTTTGTTTGCGCCGTTGTTTATTGATGAGCTAGCTCACAGCTATAAACAATTAAATTTAACGCATCAATTTCATGAATTAGTCAGTGACTTGTTAGAAAAGGGCGGTGTATTAATTAAAATAAAACATTGCCAAGCATTGCTTGAGCAAGGACACACTAAACAAGCCTTTGAATTTCTAACTGATAGCTTAAAACGTCAACCTACTATTCGTGGTTTCAGTTTTTTACTGCAATTAATGGGTGACCAAAATAAAAATACTAAAGAAGTACTTAATGAAATTGATAAGCTTGTAACCTCTTATATTGCTACAAAACCTGATTTCCAATGTCAGCATTGCGGTTTTACAAGCTACACCATATATTGGAATTGCCCTTCTTGTAAGCATTGGGAAACCATTGTTCCAAGTCGAGGCTTAGACGGATTTTAATAACCCCTTAAATAATATCGGATTTAACTATGATAATTTTAGCAAATTAAACTGAGAGTTTACTGGGTTGGAATTTTTTGATGTTGTGTCTATATAAATTTCTCTACACCTTCTCTCAAATTACCAGCTAGCACTATTGCATTAAATCTACTTATACAATTACTTTATATCAATTCGCTTAATTAAGTGGTCTGTTTTGAGGTAAGAAAATTGTGTCGATAACAAGGCAAAAAATTTTTAATATTATTGTTCTATATAAGAAATTTTTAACGCAGTTAGCGTCAGATTTGGTCCTCAAATTGATTAAGTATTATTGCGGATTGGTATTATAGCCATACATTAGGATAGTCATGTCTTTCGAACACTCAAAAAAAATTCTTATAGCATTAGATTACGATGATCAAGAGGTTGCTTTAAACTTTGTTAAACAACTTTCTCCTGATACATGCCGTCTTAAAGTAGGCAAAGAGATGTTTACTTATTTTGGACCTGCATTTGTTAAAGAGTTAATTGATTTAGGTTTTGATGTTTTTCTAGATTTAAAATTTCATGACATCCCTAATACAGTAGCTAAAGCTGTTACTGCAGCTGCGAAAATAGGTGTGTGGATGGTAAACGTTCATGCTTCTGGTGGTTTTGAAATGATGAGCAAAGCTAAATCGGCTCTAGAACAATTTGGCGATAAAGCGCCATTACTTATCGCGGTTACTGTATTAACAAGCATGGATGAAACAGAACTAAAGCGTTTAGGCGTTGATAAATCTGCTCAAGAGCAAGTTATATATTTAGCTAAGCTTGCAAAGGAAGCAGGGCTTGATGGCGTTGTGTGTTCTGCACAAGAAGCAAAAGCTTTAAAAGCAGAGTTAGGTGAGAACTTTAAACTTGTAACACCAGGTATACGTCCTGAAGGCAGTGATGCTGGCGATCAAAAGCGTATTATGACTCCTAAGCAAGCAATAGATGCAGGAAGTGATTATTTAGTTATAGGCCGACCTATTACTCAGGCGGATGATCCCGTAAAAGTGCTTAGTGATGTTAATAGGTCTATAGAATAATTTAACAAAAAGCAGCAATATAGTGCTAAAAGCCCTTACCTCATGTGTATTTTATGTTACATTATTAGGATTGAAATGTAGTAGGGGTTTGTTTTGAAGTTATTATTAGGTTTTATAATTATTATTGTTGCGGGTTTTTCAGTAAATAAAAATCTTTTTTCTAATAAAGCATATGATGATGTTACATCAGTAACAGATATAATCACGAATTACCCTGTCAATATGTTCGATTTTAAACAAACAATGCAAGATTATGCACACCACCTATGTTACAAAAATGAGGATACACTTACATCTCAGCATATAACAGTAACTGATTGCATATCTAAGCTTGATGATAAAAAATAGAATGCGAAAAGAAGGTTTTTCGTTTGGCACCGCTTAACCTAGAGTCAAAAGGTGAAGAGCTTGATTATTCAAGGCAATATACGCAATGTACATTGCCTTATAAGTATATTTTAGGTTAATTACAAACAGATAATATTAGTAATTACAGCCTATTATTTATAATTAAGATCTTAAGCGAATGGATTTCGCTTCAATATCTATCAATTCTTGTTTGAATAATCCACCAATTGCTTTTTTATAGTTAGCTTTACTAGTAGAAAACATCTTTTTTATTGCTTCAGGTTCAGACTTATCACCTAATGGGATAACACCACCTTCATTTTTTAGTTTTTGCATAATAGTTTCACCAAGGTCACTTACTTTTCCCATACCTGGCTTTTCTAATACAACATCAATTTTTCCATCTTCACGTACTTTTTGAATGAAGCCTTTAAGCTTTTGACCCACAAATAAGCTTTTAAATACCATATTGTAAAAAACAACACCGAAATGCGATTCTTCAATTAATACCTTGTAGCCAATATCTGTTTTGCCAGCAACAATTAAATCCACTTCTTGTAAGTGAGTATATTGTGGCTCATCTTTAGATAGGAAGCGATTAAAGTTGTTTGATGCACAAATACGTTGGCTTGCATTATCAAGATACAGACGTACTAAATAAGAATGGCCTTCTTGCATGCGTGGCTTTTGTTCATTAAAAGGTGCAAGCACATCTTTCTCAAGCCCCCAATCTAAAAATGCCCCAATACTATTTATTTCTTTAACGCGTAGTAGGGCATACTCGCCTACTTGAGCATGTGGTTTCTTTATTGTTGCTGTGGCTAAATTAGCATTGTCTAAAAAGATAAATACACTAATACTATCGCCCGCTTCAAGCTCATGTTTTATTTCTTGTTTTGGTAAAAATACTTCACCTAAATCATGGCCGTCTAAGTAAGCACCTTCGTTACTCACTTCTTTTACAAATAATGTTTGTGTGGTTCCTAGGTAACTCATAATTATTCCTGCTCAGGCTTTTTTTTACGGCGCATTGGTGTATCGCCATCAATGTTCATCGGTGCTTTAATTGGTGCTGTAGGCTTTTTAGGCTTAGCTTTGCGTTTAAATGCAGGCTTTTTAACAGCGGCGGCTTTTTCTTTAGATTTGTCCCACGCTGCCTCAGGTTTTTTCTCTTTTAAACCTTTAAACTTAGCTTTTAAGCTCTCTACGCTCGCAAATTTTAATTCGTCATTTAAAAATGCTTTAATAGCTAAATAACTTGCCCAATCTTTTGGGCCAACTAATGAAATTGCATTTCCTTTAAAGCCAGCACGTCCTGTACGACCTATACGGTGTACATACTCTTCAGCATGTTTTGGTAAATCAAAGTTAATAACGTGCGTTACGCTTAACAAATCTAAACCACGAGATGCAACGTCGGTGGTGATCAATATTTTAAAGTTTTCGCGACTAAACGAATCCATGATATCTAAACGTTTGTTTTGCGTTAAATCACCAGCAAGTGCTACAGATTTGAAGCCTTTAGCATTAAGCGCTTCACTCAAGCGACTCGTGTCAGAACGTGTTGCTGTGAAGATAATACATTGACCAACATCATCTTGGTTTAAAAAATGCTCTAATAGCGCTTCTTTATGATCAAGGTGATCGGCAAGGTATAACGTTTGTTTAATATCACTATGTTGCTCGTTTGCTGCACTTAGCGTAATTTGTTTTGGTTTTTTTAATAGGTTACGTGATAGTGCATCTACTTGTGCATGGTCAAGTGTTGCAGAAAACAATAACGTTTGGCGTAAACGGTGATTAGCTTGCTCGTTAATCATTTTTAACTGCTCGGTAAAGCCTAAATCTAAAATACGATCGGCTTCATCAAAAATAAGCAGTTCTAGTCCACTCAATTGCAATGAGCGTTTTGTAATGTGATCAGCTAAACGCCCAGGTGTAGCAACTACGAATTGTGGGTCGTTTCTAAGTGCTTTTATTTGGTCATTAAAGTTTTCGCCGCCAAGTATTTTAACTGCCTTAATAGCTGTGCCAGCAATTAATAAACGCAGTTGAGTAAATACTTGCGTAGCAAGCTCACGCGTAGGAGCAACAATAAGTACACGAGGATCGCGTTTGCTGAGTGCTTTTTGTTTCATAACCCTTTGTACAGCAGGTAATAAAAACGCCAAGGTTTTGCCCGACCCAGTTTTAGACTGAGCGAAAATGTCATGCCCTGCAAGTGCGGTAGGCACTGCATGTGCTTGAATATCGGTGGGCTGGGTGATCCCTTGATGTGCTAACTGCTTTTCAAGGCGTGTATCAATCCCAAGATCAGTAAACTGCAATGTGTGTTTCTCCAAAATGAGCAAATTAACTCTATAAATTTATTAGCGCATTATAGCTTACACAGCTAGGTCGCTAACAGTAAAAACCAATCTATAGCGCTATTTTTTGCAATTAAACTAAAAAAGCGTAAAATACGCGCCCCATATGCGCCGGATTTACGATTCGGTAAACGCCAATATTGGCTAACAAGGCAAAATAGGAAATATAATGACTGTTGTTCATAAAGATAATGTAACGGGCGATCACTTTGTAGTATGTGCGCTGTATAAGTTTGTAGGTTTACCTGAATTTGAAGCTATCCGTAAGCCATTACTAGAAGTGATGGAAGCAAATGAAGTACGCGGTACTTTATTGCTCGCTGCCGAAGGTATAAACGGCACTGTTTCTGCAAAACGTGAAGGGATAGACAACTTATTAGCATGGCTAGATGAGCAACCAAATTTAAAAAACATCGTTACAAAAGAATCTTACGACGATGAATGTCCGTTTTACCGCACTAAAGTAAAACTAAAAAAAGAAATTGTAACGATGGGCGTTGAAGGCGTAGATCCGCTTAAAGTTGTGGGTAGCTATGTTAAGCCAAATGAGTGGAACGCACTTATATCTGACCCTGAAGTAATTTTAATTGATACACGTAATGATTACGAAATTGAAATTGGTACATTTCAAAATGCGGTCGATCCAAATACTAAAACGTTCCGCGAATTTCCACAGTGGGCAAAAGAAAACTTAGACCCTGAAAAACACAAAAAAGTGGCGATGTTTTGTACTGGTGGTATCCGCTGCGAAAAATCGACAGCCTACATGAAAGAGCAAGGTTTTGATGAAGTTTATCACCTTGAAGGCGGTATTTTAAAATACCTAGAAGAAGTGCCAAAAGAAGAAACCATGTGGGAAGGCGAGTGTTTTGTATTTGATAATCGCGTTGCGGTCGATCACGACTTACAAAAAGGCTCTTATGATCAATGCCACGCGTGTCGTATGCCAATTACAGAAGACGAAAAGCTAAAGCCTGAATACATGGAAGGCGTCTCTTGTCATCATTGTATTGAAGAAGTAACTGATGAGCAACGCGCACGTTTTGCAGAGCGCCAAAAGCAAATAGAATTAGCGCAAGCGCGTGGTGAAGGCCATATTGGTAATGAAGCACAAGCTGTTTTACAACAACGTAAAGAAGCTAAAAAAGCCCAAAAAGACGCTCAGCGCGGTAAATAAATTTTTACAATAAGTATTACATTTAAAGAGTCTATTTAGGCTCTTTTTTTGTGCCTAAATTTGTGCAGTAATTGTTTTCACACTCCGATGATAGTGTTAATCTGCAAAATAGATTTAGTCATTTTAATGCGCATACAGGAAGGGATTTATGCAAGCCGAACAAGTTGAAATCGCACAATTTTTAGCACAACATCCTCCTTTTGATGACTTACCTCAAAAAGCGCTTAATGAGCTAGCTCAACAAGTAGAAGTGGCTTATTTTAGAGCAAAAACAGATATCTTGAGTTTTGGACAAGACATTTCTGATTTGTATGTAATTAGAAGTGGTTCTGTAGAAATGTATCGCCGAAATGGCGAGCTGTACAATCGTTTGGCTACCGCAGGTATATTTGGTCAAATGGGTTTATTGATGAACCGTAAGGTACGTTTTCCTGCAACTGCTCTGGAAGATACGTTAGTATATTGCATAAATGTCGAGCTATTTAATCGTTACTGTGATGAGTTTGATGCGTTTGCTGATTACTTCGAAACAGACGGTAACGTGCGTTTGCATCAAGCTATTGTCGAGCAAGCCGATGGCAATGACCTGACAACCGCGAAGGTAAAATCATTAATTCACAGAGATGTAGTCACCGTAGATGCAACCTCTACGATACAAGATATCGCTAAATTAATGACCGAAGAGGCGGTATCGTCAGTGTTGGTAACCGATGTAAATAAACCCATAAATGATGATCCAGAAGAAGATGACGGACAAGTAGTTGGTATAATAACCGATAGGGATTTACGCACTAAAGTAGTGGCTAAAGGGCTTGCCTTTAACACGCAAGCAAAAGACATTATGTCCACTAATTTAGTGCTTTTAGATGCTAATGACTATATTTTCGAAGCCGTATTGGCCATGCTTAGAGATAACTTACATCATTTGCCAGTAGTACAAAAAAGACGCCCAATAGGCGTTATCTCCCTCTCTGATATTTTGCGTTATGAATCGCAAAGCAGCTTATTACTTGTACGTGGCATACTGGCTCAACAAACAATAGAGGATTTGGCGCATTATGCACGCCAATTGCCCAATGTGTTTGTTCGTATGGTGAATGAAGATGCAAACTCACATATGGTTGGTACAGCCATGGCTGTTATAGGGCGTACATTTAAACAAAGACTACTTGCATTAGCTGAAGAAAAGTTTGGTCCACCTCCCGTTCCTTATTGTTTTATTGCACTGGGCTCAATGGCTCGCGACGAGCAACTTATTGTAACTGATCAAGATAACGCACTAATTTTAGATGACAGTTACGACGATGAAAAACATAACGCGTACTTTCAAAATATTGCCGATTTTGTGTGTGATGGCTTAGCGCAGTGTGGTTACACTTATTGTGATGGCGAAATAATGGCGTCGTTTAAAAAATGGCGTAAAACCCGCTCACAGTGGTTCGATCAATTTGCAGATTGGATAGCGCAGCCAAAACCACAAGCACTGCTTAATAGTTCTATATTTTTTGACTTAGACGGTGTGTGGGGTAAAACCAAGTGGGCCGACGAGCTTAAAATATTTATAGCAAAACAAAGTAAAGTAAATCGCGTATTTTTAGCTAATATGGCAGCAAATGCTAGAAATAGAACACCTCCACTAGGTTTCTTTAAAGGCTTTGTTATGGAGCATAATGGCCAACATAAGCGTTCAATGAACTTAAAGCGAAGAGGGACTGCACCTCTTTCTGATGTTATTCGCGTGCACGCATTAGCTATTGGTTCGCGTAAACAAAATTCGTTTGAGCGACTAGAAGACATTATTGAAGCTAAGCTGTTACCACAGGGTAAAGCGCAAGATTTACGTGATGCACTTGAGTATATTGCTATGATGCGAATTCGCCATCAAGCGTGGCAAATAGAGAAGGGCGAAGAGCCTGATAACGACTTAGACCCACATTTACTTTCTCCTTTTGAACAGCGAAACTTGAAAGAGGCATTCGCTATTTTAGAAAAAGCACAAAGCTATTTAAAATTTAGCTACACTGCAAACTCTGGTGTAAAGTAGCCTATGAATCAGCGTAATTACAAAGCAGTTGATTGGCAAGCTAGATACAACGAGCTTGCCAACAACACCGAAAATAAACTTCTAAAACACTTTTATGCAGGTGCTTATAACCAAGATAAAGCCGCAGTAGAAGATGTGCCTTTTGTAGCAATGGACTTTGAAACAACAGGTTTAAATAGCCAAAACGACGATATTGTGAGTGTTGGCTTAGTGCCATTTAATTTAAAGCGTATTTATTGCAAACACAGTCGGCATTGGGTTGTTCAACCAAGACGTAACCTGCATGAAGAATCTATTTTAATTCATGGAATAACGCACTCTGAGGTGGATGACGCACCTGACTTTAATCGAATTATTGAACCTTTACTTGAAGCGCTAAGTGGCAAAGTTGTCGTGGTGCATTACGCTGCAATAGAGCGCCATTTTTTAAATAATGCGTTATTACTGAGGCTTAAAGAAGGTATTGAGTTTGCACTTGTTGATACAATGGAGCTAGAAAAAAGAGCACTAAAAGCAAGGCAGGGAGTATTAGGCCGATTGTTTAACACAAAACTTGGATCGCTCAGATTAACAGATTGCCGCAAGCGATACTCATTACCTCCATATAATAACCATAATGCTCTAACGGATGCGCTTGCTACAGCCGAGCTTCTACAAGCGCAACTGAGTCATCATTACCGTGTAGATACTCCAATTTCAGAGTTGTGGGTATAATACCAATACGCAATGATACTTTAATCGTTTTGGGGGTTAAACCTGACGCTAGCTGCGTTAAAAATCTCTCATTTAGAATAACTAAATAACGAAATTTTTGCCTTACTATCGATACGATTTTCCTGCCACAAAATAGATCACTTTATTAAGCGAATTGGTATGATTTTAAATAGTTAAACAAAAAAACGCCGCAAAAATTGCGGCGCTTTTGTTACTAAGTAAAAGTATTACGTTACTTACTCAAAGTATTATTTAATTGAGCGAGGCTCAGTTCGTAAACCTAAAACTAAGCTTAAACACATAAATAACAATACAATAGTGAAAGGTAATCCTGCTGATACAGAGCCAGCTTGAAGTGCTTGAATCGCTTCAGTCCCGCCTATCCAAAGTAATGCAGCGGCTACCGCACCTTGAGTCACAGCCCAAAAAATACGCTGTGGTACTGGAGCATCAATTTTGCCACCGGCAGTGATTGAATCAATTACCAAAGAACCAGAGTCCGATGAAGTAATAAAGAAAACCAATACTAAAATAATTGCTACAAATGATAAAATGTTCGCCATAGGTAATGCATCAAACATTTGGAACATAGCTAAAGGTACTTCAGTTAGGCCATTAGCACCTAGTTCACCTACACCGTTGATTACTTGATCAATTGCAATTCCGCCGTATATAGACATCCATAAAATAGTAACAGCAGTAGGAACAAGCAATACCGCAATTAAGAACTCACGAATTGTACGACCACGTGATACACGCGCGATAAACATACCTACGAACGGTGACCAAGAAATCCACCATGCCCAATAAGATACAGTCCACCCGTGCATCCAAGTTTCATCTTCACGACCATGAGGATTACTTAGTGGGATGATATTTTCTATATACCCCATAACAGTAGTCGGGATATTACCTACAGAAACAGCAAAGCCTACTAAAAAAACAAAGATAAGCAAAACTAAGGCGATTAGCATATTGGCATTACTAAGTACTTTAACGCCGCCATCAATCCCACGAATTACTGAAACAATAGCTAAAAGTGAAACACCTATAATGACTAAAATTTGTGAACCAACTCCGCCTGAGGTACCAAATACATGGTCTATTCCTGCAGAAGCTTGCTGTGCCCCAAGTCCTAAAGAAGTAGCAAGACCAAACAGGGTTGCAAGCACGGCTAAAATATCGATGAGGTGACCTGGCCAGCCCCATGCTCTATCACCTAAAATAGGATAAAAGATAGAACGAATAGACAGTGGTAAGCCTTTATTATAAGTAAAAAATGCAAGCGAAAGCCCTACAACGGCATAAATAGCCCACGGGTGAAGACCCCAGTGAAACATAGTCGCACCCATTGCTACTTTTGCCGCCTCGGGTGTATTAGGTGTTACATTCAGTGGTGTTTCAAACCAGCCTGTATAATAAGCAAGTGGTTCAGCAACGCCCCAAAACATTAAGCCAATACCCATTCCCGCAGCAAATAACATAGCTAACCATGAGATACGTGAGTGAGTCGGTTTAGCATCATCACCACCTAAACGAATGTTACCGTAAGGTGAAACAATAAGCGCTAAACAAAAAACAACGAAAAAATTAGCAGCCCACATAAATAAGGCGTCAAAGTTATTGATAATATCTGTTTTTATACCATCAAGAGCAGATTTAGCCGTTTGTGGATCGGTAACAAGAATGGCGATTAAAAAAATGACAATCAGTCCGGCACTTATGCCGAAAACAGAGTTATGTATATCAAGCCCCCATTTTTGTACGTTGTCTTGACCTACAGTGTAGTCTGTACTGTCAATACTATATTTGTCATGATTTTCCTTCATGCAATACCTCTTTAGTTGTCCTAACAAGCCAAAATAAATTCGGCGTCATATCGAATTACATTAGCCTTTAAATATTAAGTAAATGTAATACCATAATTATTTGAAGACTAACTAATTTGAAGAGTGATCATACAGCTAGTAGTGTATGAGTTAAATATTAAATGTAAATGAATTTGCATTTAAAACGCTGTTTATATAGCCAAATTCATGATTCTTTTATTTAAAAAGCCCTAAAATTATAAATTCAGTGAACGTTAAAATTTAGTTTGCTATTAAAAGTATTAATTTACTTGGTTAAGTAAAAAAAGATCACTTTTAAGCAACTTAATTAATGCTTAAATACTAGGGCTTGTTGACCTTTTAGGATTAAAATTTGTTCTATTTAGGAGCGATTTAATCGATCCTAAGTTTGTAACCTAACGGTGCTGTTTCAAATCTGCGTTATTCTACATGCATACATACACGTGAGAATAATTAAAAACTGAGCAGCAAAGAGCAAATTTCCCTCCAGGGCTAGTATAAATTTATAAGCTGATAAGCATCTTTAATCAAGTTGTAATATGAATATGATTTAACACAACATTAGGGTATGTTGAATTTTGGCGATTGAATTTACAGTAGTATGTTTGGTTTTTAGGCAAGGCAGAGCCTATGTAGTGTGGTCATTCCCCATAAATAGGCAATAACGCAGCATAAATACCAAACATACACTGCCCTTTGGGTTCTTTCTAGGGACGATTAACTCTTTGTTACTCGGTTTTTACTTAGCCCACTAGGTTACAAACCTCGTGCCGCGATTTAATCGCCCCTAGATTGAACAAATTTCAATCCAAAAAGCTCAGCATGCCCTAAGCTATATTTTATAAATAGATAGGCAAAGGATTAATACTATTATGCGTGAATGCGCTTTAAACAATACCAATCAAAACGAACTTGTTAAACGCTTTTACAGCGTTAGAGGCGAAAGCCTGGCTATTATTGAACCACTCACTGTAGAAGATTGCCAATTACAAGCTATGGCAGATGCCAGCCCAAGTAAATGGCATTTAGCGCACACGACGTGGTTTTTTGAAACGTTTTTACTTAGTGTTTATTGCAAGCAGTACACTGTGTTTAACTCTCACTACCGAATGCTTTTCAATTCTTACTACAATGGTATTGGAGAGCAATTTAAGCGCGCACACCGAGGTAGTTTATCCAGGCCTAGTTTAGATGAAGTTTTAGCTTATAGAGAGCATGTAGATAGCTGTGTGGTTGAATTACTTAAAACTGAAGTTAGCCCACAAATTAAAGATATTATTGAACTTGGGTTACACCACGAGCAACAGCATCAAGAACTAATGCTGATGGACATCAAATATAACTTTTCAGTAAATCCATTATTTCCGCAATATAAAATATCGTTTTTAAATAGCCAAAACAAATCAACTGATATTAAGCCCCTTAATTTTATAAACTTTGAGCAAGGTATTATTAATATAGGCACAAATGCCGACGATGAATTTGCATACGATAACGAGCGCCCTAAACACCAAGTATTAATTCATCCATTTAGCTTCGCCAATAAGTTGGTCACTAATGGGGAATATTTAGAGTTTATAAATGCCGGTGGATACAGCAATCCACAGTATTGGTTAAGTGACGGTTGGGCAAATATACAAAACAACGCTCTAACGCAACCATTGTATTGGCATTGTATAGATAACGAGTGGTTTGAGTTTACACACTATGGATTAGAACCTCTTAATTTAAATGCCCCGATCTGTCATGTTAGTTATTTTGAGGCCAGTGCATATGCTAATTTTGTAAAGGCTCGCTTGCCTACAGAGTTCGAATGGGAATATGCAGCTAAAAATACACCTTCAACAGAGATTAATAATCACTACCTAACACCTCAGCAAGCAAATAGTGATACTGAAATAAATCAGTTAACTGATTCGTGTTGGCAATGGACGAACAGTGCATATTTACCATACCCCGGTTTTAAGCCTATTGAAGGAATAGCAGGGGAATACAATGGTAAGTTTATGAATAACCAAATGGTGTTACGTGGTGGGTGTGTGTTTACCCCTCAAAACCATTTACGACAAACATACCGTAATTTTTATTACCCGCATCAAGCGTGGATGTGCAGCGGGATAAGACTAGCTAAGGATATAGTATGAGCCAAGTAACAGCGATTAAGCAAAGCAACATAACCGACACTGAATTTCTAAACGACGTGATAAGCGGATTAACTCAACAACAAAAAACGCTTCCGTGTAAATATTTTTATGATGATAAAGGTGCTGCATTATTTGAGCAAATAACAACCTTACAAGAGTATTATGTTACACGTACTGAGCTTTCTATATTAGAGCAACACTCAAAGTCGATTGCTCAAATGCTACCTGAAAACCTCTCTATTATAGAGCCTGGCTGTGGCTCGGGTAAAAAGGTAGCCTATTTATTAGCGCATATGGCAAACGTTAAAACCTTTGTACCGTTTGAAATATCTGAGGAGATGCTCAGTTATTCACTTGCACATTTGTCACCGTTATTTCCAGATTTGGCAATTTCGCCATTATTAGGAGACTTTACACATAGCCAAATGGTCAAACAGCTAACCAAAGACACCGCTTTAGACAGTCAAACTAATTTGGTGTACTTTCCGGGCTCTACTCTTGGTAATTTTGCCCCAGTTAAAGCCATAGAAATTATGAATAATTTCCATCGCTTATGCGGTGTAAATGGTTATGTATTAATTGGGGTTGATTTAGTAAAAGAGCGCCAAGTGTTACTTGATGCATATAACGATAAAGCGGGAGTTACCGCCGCGTTTAATAAAAACTTACTACAACGTATTAATAACGAGTTAAATGGCACATTTAACTTAGACAATTTTAGCCACGAGTCACGCTTTAACGAGCAACATAGCCGTATCGAAATGCATTTAGTAAGTAATCGTACTCAAAGCGTGATTATAAATGATCAGCAAATAGACTTTATAGAAGGCGAAAGTATCCATACAGAAAACTCCCACAAGTACACGCTCGAGTCGTTTAAGCAGCTTGCAGCGCAAGCTAATTTAAAGTTAGAGCAAACATGGCAAGACGATAGTAACTATTTTGCCCTGTGTTTATTAAGACCGCTTTAAACGTTACTTAAGTTTAGGGCGTGTTGATCTTTGATAGTTGAATTTGCAGCAATATGTTTGGTTTTTAGGCAAGGCAGAGCCTATGAAGTGTGGTTATTCCACATAAATAGGCAATAACGCAGCATAAATGCCAAACATGTGCTGCCCTTCGGGTTCTGCCTAGGGGCGATAAACTCTTTGTTGCTCGATTTTTACTTAGCCCACTAGGTTACAAACCTCGCGCCGCGATTGAACAAATTTCAATTCGCGAAGATCAACACGCCCTAGTAAATGACAACTTGGGCATTGTTAAACTCATAGTTTAAAAATGCGCCATTATTTGATTGCTGTATAAGCTTAGCTTTATTTAAACCATGCAGTCTAAATAGAAGTGGGGCAATAACAGATACCGCAGAGCCCGTTGCACTGTCCTCATTTACGCCAAACTGGGGGGCAAAATATCTAAAACGCGCTATGGCATTTTTCTTGTCTTTATTTTTTATACTAAGGGTAATTACTGCATTTTTGTGGAGTGCACACAAAGCTTTAAAATCAACGTGTACGCTTTTTAAATCGTCTTTTTTAACTGATTTATCGAATTCTTTACTAAATTCTTTATTAAATAATACAACCGTATAACCGTTTTTATCAGCGGTAGTGTAGGCTGCTTTTATTGCTACTGAAAACACACTTTTTAACTCACCTTCAGCTAACTCGCTTTTTTTAGGCTCTATGCTTTTTAGTAACAGCTGAGCGCCTTGTTTTTTTACTCTTATAGTAAAGCGCTCATTACTCATTGAAGTAAATACTTCAGGGCAATAACCCAAATGGTCTATTAAAAAATTAGCGGCTGCTAAAGTACCATGTCCACAGCGTTTAATTTCACTCGTTTGATTAAACCAGCGAATTTTACAATGGCGTTTAGTTATCTCATTTTGATTTAAAAATACGGTAGCAGGGTAAGTTGATTGTGATGCAATATATTGCATTGTTTTTGATGTTAACCCATTTTTATAAATAACAATTAAAGCACTTGAGCCTTTTAAGTTATGTGCAGGGCTATAAAAAACAGATTCGGTGGAAGTGAGCTTTATAAAGCGAAGCGTAAGCCATTTAGGCTTACGCTTCGCTAAACAAAGAGTATTAACCTTTGCTTGCATATGCGTCGTTATGAACGCCTGCAGCACGACCTGATGGATCAGCATTGTTTTGGAACGATGCGTCCCATGCAAGTGCTTCAGGAGTCGAACACGCTACCGATTTACCATGCGGTACACATTTAGCTGATGCATCACCAGGGAAATGCGATTCAAAAATAGTACGGTAGTAGTAAGCTTCTTTTGAATCTGGTGTATTAATAGGGTATTTAAATTTTGCATTTGCAAGCTCTTGATCGCTCACTTGCTCATTTACAAACTCTTTTAAGGTATCAATCCAGCTGTAGCCTACACCGTCTGAAAATTGCTCTTTTTGACGCCATAGCACTTCATCAGGTAAGTAACCTTCAAAGCCTTCACGTAAAATGTGTTTTTCAATTTTTCCATCTTTACACATTTTAGCTTCAGGGTTGATACGCATAGCAACATCAACAAATTCTTTATCAAGAAACGGTACACGTGCTTCTACGCCCCATGCCGCCATTGATTTATTAGCACGTAAACAGTCAAACATATGCAGTTTTGATACTTTACGGTTTAGCTCTTCATGAAACTCTTGTGCGTTAGGGGCTTTATGGAAGTATAAGTAACCACCAAATAGCTCATCAGCACCTTCGCCAGATAACACCATTTTAATGCCCATTGCTTTAATTTGGCGAGCCATTAGGTACATAGGTGTAGAGGCACGAATTGTTGTTACGTCGTAGGTTTCTATGTGGTAAATCACTTCACGTAATGCATCAATACCTTCTTGAATGGTAAAAATGATAGGGTGATGAATAGTACCAATCATGTCAGCTACTTTTTGTGCAGCCGCTAAATCAGGTGAGCCATCAAGACCTACTGAAAAAGAATGCAGCTTAGGCCACCATGCATCGCTTTCGTCGTTATCTTCAATACGTTTTGCAGCAAAGCGCTGGGTAATAGCAGAGATAACCGATGAGTCTAAACCACCAGAAAGTAATACACCGTAAGGCACGTCACACATTAATTGACGTTTAACGGCCGCTTCTAATGCATCTTTAACGTCTTGCGCTTCTGCGCTGTTATCTTTAACTGCATCAAATGTTTCCCAATCACGTTTGTAATAAGGCGTCATTTTGCCATCTTTGCTGTACAGGTAATGCCCTGGTGGAAATTCTTCAATATGCTTACAAATTGGAGAAAGTGCTTTTAGCTCAGAAGCAACGTAAAAGTTACCGTGCTCGTCGTGACCGGTGTAAAGCGGGATAATACCAATATGGTCACGGCCAATTAAGTAGGCGTCATTTTCTTCGTCGTATAAACAAAATGCAAAAATGCCATTTAGGTCATCTAAAAAGTCAGGCCCTTTTTGTTTATACAGCGCTAAAATAACTTCACAGTCTGATTGAGTTTGAAAAGTAAAATCAACGTCTAACTCTGCTGCAAGTTCTTTATGATTATAAATCTCACCGTTAACCGCTAAAATATTTGTTTTTTCAGGATTGTATAAAGGCTGTGCACCGCTTGATACACCAACAATAGCTAAACGCTCATGCACTAAAATAGCTTTTTCAGATGCATATACACCAGACCAATCTGGGCCACGGTGTCTAAGCAGCTTTGACATTTCAATTGCTTGGGTACGCAATTGAGTGGGATCAGATTTAATATCTAATACCCCAAAAATTGAACACATAGTAACTCCTCATTCCTATTATGTGTGCAGCAGAGCCAATTTGCTGTGCTGCGAAACCTTGTTTTATCAGAAAAAATTACTCAAGTCACATAGCTTTTACAATTAATTAAGAATAATTTATGCACCAAGCTAGATGTAATTGCACCAAAGTGGTTAATGCGTAGTTCCTGCTGCTATTTTTACGTCGCTATTATTGTTCAAAGCTTGTGCAATCATAACTCTCAGGGCATTAATAACGGTTTCTTCGCTCATGCTTGGTGCGCCATTGTGGTGCACAGCTTGGCTTGGTAAATAAGGAATATGCACAAAGCCACCTTTCATTACAGCGCAGTGATCATTTATGTAATGCATAAGACCATACATAACGTGATTACACACATACGTACCTGCTGTATTGGAAATGGCAGCAGGTATATTGCTGTTGTGCAGTGCTTGTAACATGCGCTTTATTGGTAAGTTTGTGAAATAGGCATCAGGGCCATTTTTTTCTATTGGTGTATCGATAGGCTGCTTACCTGCATTGTCTTTAATGCGTGCATCGTCAACGTTTATTGCAATACGCTCAATTGATATTTCGCTGCGCCCACCAGCTTGGCCTATACATAAAACAACCGCCGGATTGTGCGACTCAATGGCGTTTATAAGCTGACTGATAGACGTATTAAATTCACAGGCAAGTTCTAGTGTACATATTTTGTGTTTCATGATGATAGTTTCATCAAGTTTTTGCACTGCTTGCCAAGAAGGATTGATAGCTTCGCCACCAAAAGGAGCAAAGCCAGTTATTAATACACACGGCATAGTAGAAGTTGATTTAGTCATTAAACACCAAGCTATACATTAAAATAATATTAACGGCGAGTAAGGAAACGGCCGTCGGAATTTGAACCTTTATTACATGGTACCTATTTTTTAAATCTAGGACGTGTTGATTCTAGAATATTTTATAGGTTATTTTTAAGTGCAAGGCTCAATTGATGTAGGTGCCCGTCAAGTTTCTGCTTCGCCTTTGCTGCTTCTTCAAACGTTACATATTTAAATTCAACAGTATCTAAAGGTCTAAATTGTGCAAATTGATGTAAGTCGGCTTCAATTACAGTCCCTAAAAGAGGGTAGCCCCCGGTTGTTTGACCATCGTTAAGTAGCACAATAGGCTCACCATTCGGTGGCAGTTGAATACTCCCAGGACTCACCCCTAGTGATGGCAAAGAGTGCGAATGTGCCAAATTATTTTTATGCTCAAGCCTTACGCCCATTCGGTTGCTGTTACTACTAACTTTAAATGCGGTAGATACAAAGTTGTTAAGTAAAGGCTCGCCTAACAAATTAGCATGAGGGCTTGGGTGCAGTCTTATAAGCTTGCGCTGGGCGGGAGCAATTGCGCCTACTTTTATAAACTCTCCATAATAAGGAGTAATAGGTATTTCATCGCCAGTGGCGAGAGCTCTACCTTCAATACCACCAAAACATGCGTTCAAATCTGTAGATTTAGAGCCCATAACTTCAGTATTTTGTATACCGCCTTTAACCGCTAAATAAGCTCTTAAGCCCGCTCTACCAGTAGCAAAGCTCAGTACTTGTTTATTTTTTACTGTGTATGTCCAACCAGGGTAAATTGCTTGTCCATCAAGGGTTGCTTGCAAATCTGCACCATGAAGCGCAATTACTGTGTCGCAGGTGAATTCCAGCTCGCACAGACCAACAGTTATTTCTAAAACGGCATCATTGTCGTTATTGTTAAGTAATCTATTAGCAATTATTTGTACAAAGGGGTCTAAGCTGCCCGCTTTGTTTACACCTAGATGGCGGTAGCCATCACGGCCAAAATCTTGAATTGTAAGTAATACACCACTTTTAAGTACTTTAATCATGAGTTGCTCCTTTATTAACTAGCGGAACAAATTCAAGCGTATCGCCTGGTTGAATTAAACAAGGTTGCTCCGAGGTCGAATCAAACAAAGCAGTATCTGTATGACCTATTATGTGCCAACCACCAGGGGTATCTGCGGGGTAAATTCCGGTTTGTTCAGCACCTATCGCAACAGAGCCTTTAGAAACTTTAATGCGTGGCTCATCACGCCTTGGCGTATGTAATTGCTCTTCTAAACCATGTAGGTAAGCAAAACCGGGCTGAAAGCCTAAAAATAAAACGTGGTACTTGGTTTTACTATGAATATTAATAACCTCATCAGCGCTTAAATTATGATAACGAGCCACGTAATTAATATCCTCACCCTTGTATATGGTTTCGATTAAGTGATGTTGCCCTTTAAAAGTACTCGTTTTAATATCATTCCACAGCGAAGGTAGCACTTGTAACCACTTATTTAAGTGTTTATCTGATTTTAAATAGAGAGTGAGCGAGTTCATGGCTGGCACCAAATCGGTAAATTCATCAGTGCTTTTACAGTGGCTAGCTAAAGCCCAAATTTTCTTTTGAATAGAGAGTCTATCTGTAGCGTCTAAATGCGATGCATCAAGTAGTAAACTACTGTTTGTTAATGCATAAATATGGGGAGCTGGCTTCATTAAATAAACCTATTTGTACAACATAATTTAAACGTAACACAGTTTTATTAATTTATTTACACCATTGCGACTAAGTGGTTATGTTTAGTGTTTATTTTCCCAGCTTACTTTAAGAGTGTTTTTATATTCAATTAATCGTATTTAATTTATTGAGGACTAAAACTTAATACATTTCGTACTAAATAAGTAATTAGGTTGAAATGAAAATTAAGATAAGGAGGTCTTAATTAGCACGCACTTGTTTATGAGGTACTTTATGAAACACCAGCATTTATTATATTTATCAGGCGCTGCTATTATATTTAGCGCAGGCAGCTTTGCTTTATCTATGGAAAAGGTAGAACACAGTAATGTAGAAGCCACCATGCATGTAGAAACCATTGTACTGGGGTCTGGTTGTTTTTGGGGAGCAGAAAAACGCTACGAAGCGCTTAATGGCGTTATTGATGCTGAGTCGGGTTATGCAGACGGCCATGGGTTTAAAGCAACGTACAGAAATATCACCGATCAGTCTCGTCGTTTTGACGAGAACAATTATGCTGAAGTTGTGCAAGTTATGTATAACAGCAATATAATTTCAGCAGAAGATCTCTTAAAAAACTATTTTGAAAGTCACGATCCTACGCAAAAAAATCGCCAAGGTAACGACATCGGTACGCAATATCGTTCAATTGTATTAACGACTACTGATGCGCAAGCTAAAGTAGCTGAACAAGTTAAATCGCAATATCAGCAGCTTTTAACAGATGCGAGCTATGGCAAAATTGAAACGGTTATTAAACCGCTTCAAGGTTTTGTATCGGCAGAAGAGTATCATCAAAATTATTTAGAAAAGAACCCTAATGGCTATTGTCCCGATCACTCTACCGGTGTTGTTTTTAATAAAACACCTGTAGAAAAAGTAGATAACACGGCTTTATTATCAGGAAAACAAATCGTAGTCTTAGATTCACGTGAATACTGCCTATACTGTGAAAAGTTTAAAAAAGCAGTCGCAAATGATTACAAAGGGACAATACCAATGTCGTTTCGCCATGCTGACCAACTTGATGATTTAACTATTAAGTCAGCCACGTGGGCAACACCAACCATTTTGTTTTTAGAAAATGGTATTGAGGTATATGGTCGTCAAGGTTATGCAACGCCTGAAGAGTTTTATAAAGCATTAGGCGCTTTTAAATTAGGTAACAGTGATGCTTATAAAGTTGCATTTGATGCACGAACAGATAGACCTTACTGCAAAGAGTACAAAGAGTTTAAAAACACACCTGACGGTACTTTTGTTGATAAATTAAGTGGCGAGCCACTATTTGATACAAGCGATAGGTTTAACTCCGGTACTGGTTGGTTGTCGTTTAAGCACCCAGTAAAAAGTAGTGTAACGCAGCATGACGATAGCAGCTGGGGAATAACACGTATTGAGCTACGTTCTAAAAGTACAGGTATTCATCTTGGTCATTTATTCCCAGGAGAAGGCCCTAGAGGCACAGACCGCTACTGTATAAACGCAACAGTACTCGATTTTGTACCAAGAGATAAAAGCTAAACCTTTTACTTTGTAAAGCCTGATTTTAATCAGGCTTTTTTTTGCATAAAACAAAATAGGCTTATCATAATCTTTGCAAATTTGTTAAAATTAAAGCGTACAGCTAATCGTCATTAATATTACTTAGGTTATTAATGAATCAATTAAAAAAAATAGCAACGCAGTTAATATATTTGCCATTCGCTTTGCTGCTTTTAATAAACAACGCTAAATCAGCGACTCATTACGTAGTAGGCTTAGAGAATATAGAATACCTTCCATACTACGATGGTAGTGGGGCTGATAACCGCGACTATTATGGTTTCAGTCAAAAGTTACTTACCTTGTTTGCCCAGCAGCATGACTTTAAGTTTGAGTTTTACACACTACCTATTAATCGACTTTACAAAGAATTTGTGGAACATCGCCATGTCGACTTTAAGTATCCAGATAACCCTAGCTGGAAACAAAGCTACAAAGCTTCATTTATTGATGTAAATAAAATTATTTATTCGCAGCCAACCGTTGTGACTAAAACGGGCATTGCGAGTTTAAATAAAAACATCACTATTGGTGAATGCATTAGTTTTGCAACGGTAAGAGGGTTTACGCCTCAAAGCTTTAAACCGTTAATGAATAATGAAAACGTTGAGTTAATAGAAACAGCTAACGTAATTGAATTAATAGAGTTGCTTTTAAGAGAGCGGGTGGAGTGTATTTACATATCTAACGATGTATTAAATTATAACCTCCTAAAATACTTTAAATTAACCAGACCTGTTTATTTTCAAAACGAATTGCCGACAGATTTACAAGCCTTTTTATTATCGTCGATTGACTACCCTGACATAATCAAGAAATTTAATACCTTCTTGATTTCACATAAAGTGCAAATAAGTAAATTAAAAAAAGAGTATCAAATAAAAAATTAACTAAAAAAGCCCCGTAAGTTATAACTTACGGGGCTTTTTAAAATGTATTAATCTGTATATAGCTATATTATGTATGTGCTTAATAATAAAAACAGTCCAAGCCAAGTCACCACCTAACTTGAACCGCTTTTCACACTGACAACATCTTCACACACAATATAAAGATTCTGTTTGCTACGCTTTAGTAGCCTTGTAATGCATATCATGTGGTTTGAGCCAAGAATAAAAACAGTTCAAGCCAAGTCACCACCTAACTTGAACCGCTTTTCACACTGACAACATCTTCACACACAATATAAAGATTCTGTTTACTACGCTTTGGTAGCTTTGTATTGCATATCATGTGGTTTGCGCCAAAAATAAAAACAGTTCAAGCCAAGTCACCACCTAACTTGAACTGCTTTTTCACACTGACAACATCTTCACACACAATATAAAGATTCTGTTTACTACGCTTTGGTAGCTTTGTATTGCATACCATGTGGTTTGCGCCAAGAATAAAAACAGTTCAAGCCAAGTCACCACCTAACTTGAACCGCTTTTTCACACTGACAACATCTTACACACACAATATAAGATTCTTTTCACTGCTACGTTTGAGTTACTAGAACTCTAAAGGTTGCATTTATTGCTCTTAAAAAACAAATTAACTAAGTTGTTTTGAGCTGATGAAGTAACTTTAATATTTAACTTTATTTTCGACAAACGATAAAAATGAAACCAATGAGTGAAAAAAATTAAACTATAGACTTTAGTCTAATGCTCGGCGTTAAGTTTATGTATTTAAATAAAAAATATTATTAAAAATTGCAGAGAGGTTTAGACGAGTTCAGTAATACAACACAGAGTAGGTTGTATTACTCAACTCGTCTAATAGGGGATTATTCTTGGATTTTTCTAAACGTATTTACAACCCACTTCGCAAATAAATCAAGCGGGTGATTAGGCGTGCTTGATTCGTGCTGCACTAAATAGTATTTATCTTTAGTTGTTAAAGGCTGTTCGAATAATTTGTAAAGCCATTGCTCATCTAGCCAGCTTTGGCTAATAGGCAGTGGGATAAGTGCAATGCCCATGCCTTGCTGCGCTGCACGCGCTACACCAAACATGCTATCTATTTGAATAATCTGCGAAGGAGAAAAGTCATCAATCCCTGCTTTTTCGGCCCACTGATGCCAAGCCCAAGGGCGAGCTTTGTGCAAGATTAGCGGAACTTGGTTAAGCGCTTGACGATGATCGTCCCTCCACTGATCGAGCAATTTTTTATTACATGCAGGAATATATTCAAGGTTAAACAACTCAGTCGCTAACCCTTCAGTAGGTTTACCAGAGGACAATACAATAGATAAATCGCTATGACGCGTTAATTCTTTGCGTGTTTTAAGCGTGTCCATTTGCAGGTTTATATTAGGGTGTTCTGACGTCCACTCACTTAATTTAGGCATGAGTAGTTCGCTGGCAAAAAATTCAGGCAGGGTAATCGTCAAATTTGTATTTTGCTGCATCTGACTAAACTCATTAATGGTGCTCTCTAACATTGTGATGATAGGAGACACAGCATCAAAAAAGTTTTTACCCGCTGTGGTTAAGCTAATTGAACGCGTTTTACGTTGAAAAAGCTCAATACCAAGTTGTTCTTCAAGTTGTTTTATTTGATGGCTTACCGCAGACGGCGTTAAGTACAGCTCATTAGCTGCATGCTTAAAACTTAGGCTTCTTGCGGCAAAGCAAAAAGAGCGAAGGCCACGAATAGGAGTTTGCATGTTTTCCAGAATTATTTAATTTATTGAGACGCCTTACTTAGGCAAAATTTGAACCAACTATTTAATATATAAATATCAGTAGGTTAAAAATAAATTTAACGCTAGTTCACAAAAAGGGTGCAGACTATCCACAAAATAGTGCAAAGAATCTAAGCGCTTACATTTAATTTATATTTGTATTATAGATAAAATTTACTACAGATGTATGAATGACGGTAAAAATAATGGCAAAAGATAAAAAAAATCCCTCGTGAGAGGGATTTTGGGTAACTCAGCGCCATTGGCACTGGGAATGAGGTCGGTACAAGGTAAAGCGATATTTTAATTAACCTTTTTAAAAGTAACTAAAAAACCATTTCTGGTACTTCACCATCAACAAGTAGTTTACCTGCTGTTTTACTAATAATTTCATCAACTGATACACCAGGAGCGCGTTCTAATAGATGAAATGCGCCGTCTTTCACTTCTAGTACGGCTAAGTCTGTCACTATTTTTTTAACGCAATTAACGCCTGTAAGCGGTAAAGAGCATGCCTCTAATAGTTTAGAATCACCATGCTTGCTCGCATGAGTCATAGTAACAATAATATTTTTTGCGCCAGCGACTAAATCCATCGCGCCGCCCATGCCTTTAATTAGCTTTTTAGGGATCATCCACGATGCGATGTTGCCGTTCTGGTCAACTTCAAATGCACCCAGAACGGTTAAGTCTACATGACCACCCCGTATCATGGCAAAACTATCTGCACTATTAAATATGGCTGCACCTGTGGCTGCTGTCACGGTTTCTTTACCCGCGTTAATCATATCGGCATCTAGTTCTGCTTTAGTAGGGTAAGGGCCCATGCCTAAAAGACCATTTTCGGACTGTAACATAACTTCAATATCATCCGGTACATAGTTTGCGACGAGTGTCGGAATTCCTATGCCCAAATTAACGTAGTAACCATCTTGTAGTTCTTGTGCAACGCGCATTGCAACTTGTTCACGTGATAATGCCATAATTTTGCTCCTGCTTAATCTCGTGTTGTTACACGTTCAATGCGTTTTTCAAAGCTGCCTTTAATAACGCGATTTACAAAAATACCCGGGGTATGAATTTGGCTTGGTTCAAGCTCGCCCGGCTCTACAATTTCTTCTACTTCGGCAACGGTAATTTTACCAGCTGTTGCCGCCATTGGATTAAAGTTCATGGCGGTGTGTCTAAACACTAAATTACCAAAGCGGTCGGCTTTCCACGCTTTAACAATAGCAAATTCACCCGTTATAGATTCTTCTAAAATATACGGGCGACCATTAAACTCTTTTACATCTTTACCCTCAGCCACAGGAGTACCGTAACCGGTAGCGGTGTAAAATGCAGGTATACCCGCGCCACCAGCACGCATTTTTTCAGCTAATGTACCTTGAGGCGTAAGCTCTACATCAATTTCGCCACTTAATAACTGCTGCTCGAATAGGGCGTTTTCGCCAACGTATGAGGCAATTACTTTTTTAATTTGCTTGTCTTGTAATAAAATACCTAAACCAAAGTCATCAACACCACAGTTATTAGATACTACGGTTAAGTTTTTTGTTTGCATGTGCTTAATTTGTTTAATTAAGCCCTCAGGAATACCACATAAACCAAAACCACCGGCGATAATGGTATCGCCGTCTTTTAATCCTTCCATTGCAGCTTCGTAGCTATAAACTACCTTATCAAAACCGGCCATGAGTCTCTCCTCATTGTGTGCTATTTGTTGTTAACTATCTTTAATCATCATTTCATAAGATAGCTATTTAACCTGAACTCTGGTTAATAGATTTACTAACATATGAATCAGGGTGATATTTAAATTTATTTTCTCTAGCCAGAGATTTTCAGTGAAAACAAGGCGAATTTACGCGTCAATAGCTGGCCTATTGCAAGTAAATTCAACGCAGTTAGTGCTGAAAATAGCTGCTCGAGATAGATTTATTATCCAGAGCTCAGGTTATTTTGTGTGCAGTGCCACAGATACTTTGCTCACAGGTTGCTTACCAAGTGCTTTGGTTATTTCCCAGCCAGCGTCACTTAACCTTTGTAAATCAATTGAGTGTTCAATGCCAAGCCCTTGCAGTAAGTAAACTACATCTTCGGTGGCAACATTTCCTGACGCCCCCTTAGCATAAGGACAGCCACCAAGGCCCGCGACTGCCGCGTCAACCGTTGCAATACCTAGGCTTAAAGCTGCGTAAATATTTGTGAGCGCTTGGCCGTATGTATCATGAAAATGCACGGCCAACTTGGCTTTATCAATGTGCGTTAAAAGTAACTCGATTAATTGCGTTACTTTTTTTGCGGTGCCAACACCTATGGTATCGCCAAGGCTTACTTCGTAACAGCCTAAATCTAATAGCTTTTGCGATACACTTAGTACTGCTTGCGGGTCAATATCACCCTCATAGGGGCAACCGAGTACACAGCTTACATAACCACGTACACGAATATTATTAGCTTTAGCAAACGCCATTACTTCGCTAAAACGTTCAATACTTTCGTCTATTGAGCAGTTGATATTTTTTTGACAAAACGACTCACTCGCAGCTGTAAATATAGCAAACTCTTTAATACCAACAGCGTGCGCTGCTTGTGCACCTTTTAAGTTAGGTGTAAGGGCGCTTAAATTTACATTGGGTAAATCTAGCGCTGATATTACATCCGCTGAGTCTGCCATTTGTGGCACCCACTTAGGGGAGACAAACGCGCCAGCTTCAATATCTTTTAAGCCAGCAGCACTTAGGGCGTTAATAAGCGCTACTTTATCGGCTGTGCTTACTGTTTTTTCGTTTTGTAGGCCGTCTCGCGCGCCAACTTCAACAATACGTACTTTATTTGGAAAGGCACTCATTATGCACCTTCCTCTGTTGTATCTTCGACAATAGCAAGTAAGGCTCCATGCGTTACTAATTCGCCTTCACCAAAACAGTAGCTTCTTAAAATGCCGTCGTGTGGTGCGTTAAGCGTGTATTCCATTTTCATGGCTTCGATAATAACAACCGCATCGCCTTTGGTAATTGTGCTACCAATGTCGATTAAGTGCTTAACTACTGTGCCATTAAGCGGCGCGGCAAGTGGCAAAGCTTCGCTTTTGTGCGAACTAATATAATGTTTATCAACTAGTTCAAGCTTAGTTTGCAGTGCTTTATTCATAACAGTGACAATATTGCCCGCAGTACTATTACCAACCGTAGTTACGTGCGCGCTATGTTTTTCACCATTAATAAATACAGTGCACAGATTATTATTTAATGTGCCTTGTAGTTTAAATACATGCTCGTTATGCGTAATACTATAGCCCGCTGTCGTTTTTATAGCGCTTAGCTGTAAATCGGCAAAAGGGACTTTAATTGCTTGTGGTGAATTGAGTGTAAATCCAGTTAGTTGTTGCCACGGGCTTGCACTGTTTTGCGCATTTTGGGTGTTAGTTAACGATTCTAAATACGCAAAAGCAGCAATAAGCTGGCTTGTTTGCAATAACGATTCGTCAACAGCAACTAACGAATCACCTTGCTCAGCAATAAAGTGTGTGCTTGGCGCACCTTGTTTAAACGTGGGGTGGCTTGCTAAATTATGTAAAAAGCCAATGTTAGTGCTAAAACCCGCTAAATGAAATTGCTCAAGGGCTTGTTGTAAGCGGCTCAGTGCTTGTTCGCGATTGTCGTCATGCACAATAAGTTTTGCAATCATCGGATCGTAAAACGGGCTAATTTCGTCGCCTTGTGCAATGCCTGTATCAATGCGTACAAATTCACTGTTAAGGGGTGTGTGTAGTGCTTCAATAGTGCCCGAGCACGGAATAAAGTCGTTGGCTGGATCTTCTGCGTATATACGCGCTTCAAAGCTATGACCCTGCAATTGAATATTACTTTGTGTCATTGGCAATGTTTGCCCACCCGCAATATTAATTTGCCAATTGACTAAATCTACACCGGTTACCATTTCGGTCACTGGGTGTTCTACTTGAAGGCGCGTATTCATTTCCATAAAGAAAAATTCATCGCCACAAAGTAAAAACTCAACCGTACCTGCGCCTCTATAATTTATAGCCAGTGCACAACGTACAGCCGCTTCGCCCATTTCTTTGCGTAGTTCGTCAGATAAACCCGGAGCAGGGGCTTCTTCAATTACTTTTTGATGACGACGTTGCAAAGAACAATCACGATCGCCTAAATAAACACAGTTGCCATGGTTATCTGCAAATACTTGCACTTCTACATGGCGAGGTTGGTTTACATAGCGCTCTAATAACACTAAGTCGTTACCAAAACCGGCAATCGCTTCACGTTGCGCACCTTGTAGTGCGCTCATAAAGTCTTGTGCTTTTTCAACCACACGCATGCCTTTACCACCGCCACCAAAGGCCGCTTTAATGAGTACAGGGTAGCCAATTTTTTCAGCTTCACTTTGTAAAAAAGCAGGGTCTTGCTTATCACCGTAATAACCAGGCACTAACGGTACATTAGCAGCTGCCATTATTTCTTTAGCGCGGGTTTTAGACCCCATTGCTTCAATGCTACTTGCTGGTGGCCCTATAAAAGCAATGTTATTAGCTTCGCAGGCTTTAGCAAATTCGCTGTTCTCAGATAAAAAACCATAGCCTGGGTGAATACAGTCAGCGCCGCAGTCTTTGGCAACTTGTAAAATTTTGTCTGCTACTAAATACGAATCTTTACTTGGCGCGGCACCAATATGGTAAGCCTCGTCAGCCATTTTTACGTGCTGGGCATGTTTGTCTGCATCAGAGTAAACCGCGACCGTGGTTAAGCCCATTTGTTTTGCGCTGCGCATTACACGGCACGCAATTTCTCCACGATTGGCAATTAGTATTTTTTGTAATCGTTGTGTCTTCATAATCAATCCTACAGTTGCCAAGCGGGTGGGCGTTTATCAAAAAAAGCACTTAGCCCTTCTTGACCTTCTTCAGATACGCGAATTTTTGCAATACGCTCTGCGGTAAGCTCAATGAGTTCATCGGTTATTGGTTTATTTGCTACATCGTTAATTAATGCTTTTGCGGCTTTTACTGCAACAGGTCCGTTATCAATCAGTGTTTGCAGCATATTATCGAGCGCGCAGTCTAAATTACCGGTTACTTGATGAATTAAACCAAGTTGCTTAGCAGTATGGGCATCAAACACTTCAGCCGTTAAAAAGTACCTGCGAGCAGCGCGCTCACCAATGGCTTTAATTACATACGGGCTAATAACCGCCGGAATAAGACCCAGCTTTACTTCACTTAAACAAAATTGCGCATCGTCTTTACTAAGGGCTATGTCGCAACAGGCTATTAAGCCCAGAGCACCACCAAAAGCGGCACCTTGCACAGCACAAATTGTAGGATGCGGGGAGCTTGCCAATACCTGCATTAATTTAGCTAATTGCATTGAATCAGCTAGGTTATCGGCGTAATTGTTATCAGCCATTGATTTCATCCAAGCTAAATCGGCACCGGCTGAAAAGTGTTTACCCTCAGTTTTTAAAACCAAAGCACGAATATCAAGCGTATTTGCATGTTCAATACACTGAATTAGCTCGTGTATTACTTCACTGTTAAATGCGTTTCTTTTTTCTTGGCGGCTTAACACAAGTACAGCCACATTAGATTTTGTTATTTGTAGTGTTACTGACATTTTGCGCTCCGGTTACATTCTAAATACGCCAAATTTCGAATCACGTTTTGGTGCGTTATTCGCAGCCGTTAACGCAAGCCCTAATACATTACGCGTATCGGCAGGGTCTATAATGCCGTCATCCCACAAGCGTGCACTTGCGTAATACGGATGACCTTGCTCTTCGTATTGATCAATAATTGGCTTTTTAAAATCACTGATTTCTTGCTCGCTCATGCATTGGCCTTTACGTGCTAAACCATCTTGTTTAACTTGCGCCATTACACCCGCAGCTTGCTCGCCGCCCATTACCGAAATACGAGCATTAGGCCACATCCACATCATGGTTGGTTCAAATGCGCGGCCACACATACCGTAGTTACCTGCGCCGTAAGAGCCGCCAATAAGTACAGTGAATTTAGGCACATCAGCACACGAAACCGCCATCACCATTTTAGCGCCGTGCTTAGCAATACCTTCGGCTTCGTATTTTTTACCCACCATAAAGCCGGTAATATTTTGTAAAAATACTAAAGGAATATTGCGCTGAGCACACAGTTGAATAAAGTGGGCGCCTTTTTGCGCCGACTCACTAAATAAAATACCGTTATTAGCCACTATGCCAACAGGATTGCCGTAAATACTGGCAAAACCGGTGACCAGCGTTTCACCAAAGTAACGTTTAAATTCATCAAATGATGAGTCGTCCACTGTGCGCGCTATTACTTCGCGTACATCAAATGGCTTTTTAAGGTCGGTGCCCACAATGCCGTAAAGCTCGTTTATATCGTAACGGGGTGGCTTTATATCCTCTAGAAGAGGGGCCGTAGGGCGTGTATAATTAATACGCTCAATACATTGGCGCGCAATAGACAGCGCATGAGCATCGTTTTCAGCGTAGTGATCGGCAACACCCGAAATTTTACAGTGCACATCGGCGCCGCCTAACTCTTCGGCTGTTACTTCTTCGCCGGTTGCTGCTTTTACAAGGGGCGGACCTGCTAAAAATATAGTGCCTTGATCTTTTACAATAATACTTTCATCGGCCATTGCAGGTACGTACGCACCACCTGCGGTACATAAGCCCATTACTACAGCAATTTGTGGAATGCCTTTACCCGACATACGGGCTTGATTGTAAAAAATACGACCAAAATGCAACTTATCTGGAAATACATCATCTTGCTCTGGCAGATTTGCACCGCCCGAATCCACCAAATAAATACACGGTAAGTGGCAGCGCTCGGCGATATCTTGTGCGCGTAAATGCTTTTTAACGGTAAGCGGAAAATATGTACCGCCTTTAACCGTGGCATCGTTTGCAATAATCATGCATTCAACGCCTTTAACACGGCCAATACCGGCTACAACGCCTGCACAAGGTATTGCTTGTTCGTACACACCAAAGGCAGCAAATTGCGAAATTTCTAAAAACGGTGAGCCTTCGTCAATTAATGTATTTATGCGGTCGCGTACAAATAATTTACCACGGCCTTCGTGGCGCTCTTTTAATGCAGCGCCTCCGCCTTGGCTAATTGTTGCTACTTTACTGCGTAAATCATCCACCAGCGCTGACATATTTTTATGGTTTTGCACAAACGTTGGGTCGTGAGGATTAACGCTCGATTTTAAAATAGTCATGGTTTAATCCTTAACGGCTTTCTGTGAAAAGTTCGCGGCCAATAAGCATGCGACGAATTTCGGAAGTACCTGCACCAATTTCGTATAATTTAGCGTCACGAAGAAGACGACCCGTTGCGTATTCGTTTATGTAGCCATTACCACCTAAAATTTGAATTGCATCTAGCGCCATTTTAGTTGCAAGCTCTGCGGCGTATAAAATGGCACCGGCGGCATCTTTACGGGTGGTTTCGCCTCGGTCACACGCTTTAGCTACCGTGTATACGTATGAGCGCGCAGCATTCATTTGTGTATACATGTCGGCTATTTTGCCTTGAATTAACTGAAATTGACCAATAGGGGTATCAAACTGTTTACGCTCATGAATGTACGGTACCACTATGTCCATACACGCTTGCATTATACCAAGCGGGCCCGCTGCAAGTACTACGCGTTCGTAATCAAGGCCACTCATAAGTACTTTAACGCCTTCGTTTAAGTTACCTAAAATGTTTTCCTGGGGTACTTCGCAGTTTTCAAATACTAGCTCACAGGTATTTGAGCCGCGCATACCCAGTTTGTCGAGCTTTTGTGCTGTTGAAAAACCAGGAAAGTCACTTTCAACAATAAATGCGGTAATGCCTTTAGCGCCAGCGTTTAAATCTGTTTTAGCGTAAATAACGAGTGTGTGTGCGTCTGGGCCATTGGTGATCCACATTTTATTACCGTTTAAAATGTACTTATCTCCTTTTTTTTCGGCTTTGAGTTTCATCGATACAACGTCAGAACCCGCATTAGGCTCGCTCATTGCAAGAGCACCAATGTGCTCACCACTAATAAGCTTAGGTAAGTATTTTTCTTTTTGAGCTTGTGACCCGTTACGGTTAATTTGATTAACGCACAGGTTTGAATGTGCTCCATAGCTTAACCCTATAGAGGCACTGGCACGGCTAATTTCTTCCATAGCAATGACATGTTCTAAGTAACCTAAACCAGCGCCGCCAAGTTCTTCAGATACGGTCATACCTAGTACGCCCATTTCGCCCATTTGAGACCAAAGTTGATTTGGAAAAGCGTTATCTAAGTCCGTTTTTTCAGCAAGCGGGGCAATCTCCTGACTCGCAAAACTGTTTACGTGGTCGCGGATCATATCGGCGGTTTCGCCAAGGCCAAAGTTCATTTCTTTATATAGTGAAATAGTGCTCATGATTCATTCCTGTGTGACGTGTGTGTTGTCAGTGTTTTTTTATTTTAAAAATAAACTTACTCGTCTATTTTGTTAAGGGTGTCGCGGCAGCGGCGCTCGGCCGTCACCAACTCCATAAGAACAACTTTAATGTCGTCCATTTGTTGAGATAGGTCTGCTTTTTTTTCTGATATAAGGTCAAGCATAGTAACCAACTGCTTAGCGCTTGATTTATCTGCGTCGTACAGTTCAAACAAACGTCCGGTTTCGGCCAATGTAAAGCCAAGGCGCTTACCACGTAATATTAGTTTTAAACGCACTTTATCGCGTTTTGAATAAATACGGGTTTGACCATTACGTTCTGGCGTTATTAACCCTTGGTCTTCGTAAAAGCGAATAGAGCGGGTTGTAATGTCAAATTCTTTAGCGAGTTCGCTAATGCTAAATGTTTGTTCATTACTGGCCGGCATTTTGGCTGAGCTTGCAAAGTTTGTTTGATTATCTGGTTTCATAATTGTATTTACCTCATTCGAATAACTCCAATATAAGTGAAGTTTACGTAAAGGTAAAGCTTGGTGTGATTTGAAACTATTTATAAAGGGATGTTTAAGCGAGGTGTTGATTTATGTTGTTAATATTCAATGGGTTATTTTTATTTTATCAGTGTAGTCTAACCGATGGAAAATAATCCTTACACTTATAAAACTAAAAATTAAGCTGTTTTTAGTTGACGTTGGCGTAAACGTTAGTATTGTGTAAGGGTATTAAATAATAAATGAATACTAAATTAATAGAGCAAATATACTAACAACTATTTGCATATAAATACAATGGAGTTAGTTATGACTTTAGAATCAGTGGTAATTGTAGCAGCAAAACGCACCCCAATGGGTGGTTTTATGGGAGCGTTAAGTGATGCGCAGTCTACCGAGCTTGGCGCTACCGCCATTGCAAGTGTACTCACACAAACTGGTTTAGCTAATGATGCAATAGACGAAGTAATTATGGGCTGTGTATTACCAGCAGGCCTTGGACAAGCACCTGCACGCCAAGCAATGTTAAAAGCAGGCCTTGCACTTAGCACTGGCGCTACAACAATTAACAAAGTATGTGGCTCTGGTTTAAAAGCAGCCATGCTTGCAAACGATTTAATTAAAGCGGGCTCAATTCAATCTGCTATTGCTGGTGGCATGGAGAGCATGACAAATGCACCGTACTTTATACCAAAAGCGCGTGGCGGTATGCGCATGGGACATGGCGAAATAAAAGATCACATGATGAGCGATGGCCTTGAAGATGCTTACGACAACAAAGCAATGGGTTGTTTTGCACAAGACACCGCCGACGAATACGGCATTGGCCGCGAGCAAATGGATGCGTTTGCATTAGGCTCATTAAGTAAAGCAAAAGCAGCAATACAAAATGGTAGCTTTGATAACGAAGTTGCACCCCATACAATGCAAACACGCAAAGGCGATGTAACAGTATCGATTGATGAGCAACCAGGTAACGCCCGCCCAGAAAAAATCCCTACCTTAAGTGCAGCTTTTAAAAAAGACGGCACTATTACAGCGGCTAATTCATCGTCAATTTCAGACGGTGGCGCAGCGCTTATATTAATGAGCGAATCAAAAGCAAAAGAGCAGGGCTTAACACCGCTTTGTAAAATTGTGGCGCACAGCACGCATTCTCAAAAACCAAGTGAATTTACAGTAGCGCCAGTAGGGGCTATGAACAGCGTGCTTGAAAAAGCAGGTTGGGCTGTAAACGATGTTGATCTTTGGGAAATTAACGAAGCATTTGCCATGGTAACCATGCTGGCTATTAACGAGTTAAAACTTGATGAAAGCAAAGTAAACGTTAATGGCGGTGCATGTGCATTGGGTCATCCAATTGGTGCAAGCGGCGCGCGTATTTTAGTAACGCTTATTCATGCCCTTAAAAACCGAGGCCTTAAAAAAGGCATTGCGTCTTTATGTATTGGTGGCGGTGAAGCGGTTGCTATGGCCGTAGAAGCGTATTAACTAGGTATTTAATAGTTATAAGAAAGCTGTACGAATAACTATAAAAGCGCTGCACTAATAATACTAACAAAGCGGCGCTACCAATTTTAAAAGAGAACACACAACTCACACACTAGGATTTAATCATGCACCAAGTACCACTACTTATTAATGGCGAATTTATTCAATCAGCATCAAAAGAGCTTATCGATGTTATAAACCCAGCAACTCAAGAAGTACTTGCACAAGTGCCATGTACCACAGAATCAGAAATGGACGCGGCAATTGCCTCAGCTTCTGAGACGTTTAAAACATGGAAAGACGTACCTATTACTGAACGTGCTCGCATTATGATGAAGTACGCGGCGCTATTAAAGGAACATCATGATGAGCTTGCTACCATTATTTGCCATGAATTGGGTAAAACATTTGAAGATGCAAAAGGCGATGTTTGGCGCGGTATTGAAGTAGTAGAACAAGCAGCAAACGCACCATCATTAATGATGGGTGAAACAATGGAAAACGTAGCGCGTAAAATCGATACGTATTCTTACATGCAGCCACTTGGCGTATGCGCGGGCGTAACCCCGTTTAACTTCCCAGCAATGATCCCTCTTTGGATGTTCCCGCTCGCTATTGTGTGTGGTAACACCTTTATTTTAAAACCGTCAGAGCAAGATCCACTTACACCAATGCGCTTAGCTGAGCTATTTATTGAAGCCGGCGCACCAAAAGGCGTATTACAGGTTGTTCATGGTACAAAACCACAAGTAGACCGCTTACTAGAAGATAAAGCAGTGCGTGCTATTTCGTTTGTAGGCTCGTGTGGTGTAGGTGCTTATATTTATTCTAAAGGCACACAAAATCTTAAACGCGTGCAAGCGTGTGTTGGCGCTAAAAACCACATGGTTATTATGCCTGATGCAAGTAAATCGCACGTTGTAAACAACCTAGTAGGCGCATCTGTCGGTGCTGCTGGCCAGCGTTGTATGGGTATTTCGGTTGCTGTGTTTGTAGGTCAAGCAAGTCAGTGGGTAGATGAAATAAAAGCAGGCTTTGAAAATGTACGCCCAGGCGTGTGGGATGATGCAAACGCGGCATACGGTCCACAAACATCAAAAGCAGCAAAGGCACGTATTTTATCACTCATTGCTGGTGGTAAAGAGCAAGGCGCTACCTGTTTAATTGATGGCTCTGACTTTACGGTTGAAGGGTATGAGCAAGGTAACTGGGTTGGTCCGACGTTATTTACCGATGTAACCAAAGAGATGGATTTATACAAAGAAGAAATATTTGGTCCAGTACTAGCGTGTATGTTTGTAGACACGCTTGAAGAGGCAATCGCCCTTATTAACGACAGCCCTTACGGTAACGGTACCTCGTTATTTACGTCAAGCGGCGCAGTGGCTCGTAAATTCCAACACGAAATTGAAGTAGGCCAAGTAGGTATTAATGTGCCAATTCCGGTGCCACTTCCGTTCTTTTCATTCACTGGTTGGAAAGGCTCGTTTTACGGCGATACTCACACGTACGGTAAGCAAGGTATTCGCTTTTACACAGAAACTAAAACAATTACATCGCGTTGGTTTGAAGACGACATTGCGTCGGGCCCAAACATGAGTATTAACTTAAAATAATCGTAATTAAAAAATGAGTAAATAAAAGAATAATTAATAAAAAAGATGGGCGCGAAGGCTACTTCACACACAACACACATAAGCCTTCGCCGCTCGTCACAAACTATCCCTGTAACGGGAAACACTAACAACACAACTAACACAATTAAAGAGGTCTACCATGGACTTTAACTTATCTGAAGATCAACAAGCCTTTGCACAAACTGCACGTCAATTTGCCGAGTCAGAACTTGCGCCCCATGCCGCAAAATGGGATCGCGAACATATCTTTCCTAAAGACACGATTAAAGCTGCGGGCGAGCTTGGTTTTTGTGGTTTATACACGCCAGAGGAAGCAGGCGGCCTTGGTTTATCTCGTTTAGATTCGAGCATTATTTTTGAACAACTTGCTATGGGTTGTACCGCAACAACGGCCATGTTAACCATTCATAATATGGCCACCTGGATGGTAGCAAGTTTTGGTACCGATGCCGTAAAAGACAAATACGTTGAGCAATTAGTAATGGGCGAGTTACTTGCCTCTTATTGTTTAACTGAGCCAGGGTCGGGCTCAGACGCCGCATCACTTAAAACCAAAGCCGTGCTTGAGGGCGATGAGTACGTTATTAACGGCTCAAAAATGTTTATATCGGGCGCTGGCGAAACTGAAGTGCTAGTTGTAATGGCACGTACAGGCGGCGAAGGCGCTGCGGGTATTTCGGCATTTGTAGTGCCTGCCGACGCAAAAGGCGTTGAATACGGCAAAGCTGAGGAAAAAATGGGTTGGAACGCACAACCAACACGCCTAATTAGCTTTGAAGATGTACGCATTCCTGCGCATAACTTGTTAGGCGCAGAAGGCGAAGGCTTTAAATTTGCGATGCAAGGCCTTGATGGCGGTCGAATTAACATTGCCACATGTTCAATTGGTACAGCGCAAGCGGCGCTTAATACAGCCCGTGAATATTTAAAAGAACGTACACAATTTGGTAAACCATTGGCTGCGTTTCAAGCATTGCAATTTAAAATTGCCGATATGAACACCGAACTTGTAGCTGCGCGCCAAATGGTAAGGCTTGCTGCATTTAAACTTGATAATAACGACGTTGAAAAAACCACTTACTGCGCCATGGCTAAACGTTTTGCTACCGATGTTGGCTTTACTGTGTGTAACGACGCACTGCAAATTCATGGTGGTTACGGGTATATAAAAGAATACCCGCTTGAGCGCCATGTACGTGATGTACGCGTTCATCAAATTTTAGAGGGCACTAACGAAATTATGCGTGTGATTATAGCGCGCCGTATTTTGGCTGAGTCTGCAAGCGACGTTTTATAAGGAGCAATGTATGTCAGAATCTAAATCTAATCCGAGTATTGAACTTACAACCGAAGGTCATGTTGCTATTTTAACTATGTCTAACCCGCCAGCAAATACCTGGACAAAAGACACCCTAGTTGATTTAAAAAATACCGTTAATGAGCTTAATAATAATAAAAATATTTATGCATTAGTACTGACTGGTGAAGGCGAGAAGTTTTTTAGCGCAGGTGCCGACCTAAACGTATTTGCTGGTGGCGATAAAGGCGTAGCCGCCGATATGTCGTGTGTATTTGGTGAAGCATTCGAAGCGCTTACTAATTTTAGAGGCGTGTCAGTCGCTGCCATTAATGGCTATGCAATGGGCGGCGGGCTAGAAGTGGCGCTTGCGTGCGATATACGTATAGCTGAAGAGCAAGCACAAATGGCGCTCCCTGAAGCTAAAGTTGGCTTATTACCCTGTGCGGGTGGTACACAAAATTTAGCATGGCTAGTAGGCGAAGGCTGGGCAAAACGCATGATTTTATGCGGCGAGCGCTTAAAAGCTGATAAAGCCCTACAAATTGGCTTAGTAGAAGAAGTAGTACCACAAGGTGAAAGCTTTGCGGCAGCACTAAAACTTGCCAACCAAGTGGCCGATCAAAGCCCTACCTCAGTTGCTGCGTGTAAAACATTGATTCAAAAGGGGCGTCATCAAGCAATGGCAAGTGTATTGCCTCTTGAGCGCGAGTTATTTGTTGGTTTATTTGATACCGAAGATCAACAAGAGGGCGTAAATGCCTTTTTAGAAAAACGCCACGCTAACTGGGTAAATGGCTAATGAGTGCTTTAACATTATTAAATAGCGCCGATGAGCCCGTGGTATTTGAAACCGCAACCGCAGAAAACGGCAGTTTAATTGGGCTTATTACACTCAATGCGCCAAAAGCCTTAAATGCACTTAATTTTGAGATGATCAAATTACTTGAGCCGCAATTGCGAGCTTGGCAAGACGATGATGCTATTGCAATGGTGTTGTTAAAAGGCGCAGGCGATAAAGCATTTTGTGCAGGCGGCGATGTTGTAAGCCTTCATCATGCAATGGCGCAAGGTAAACCAACAAGCTTAGTTGAAGAGTTTTTTACGCTTGAGTACAAGCTTGATTACCTTATTCATACCTTTGATAAACCAATCCTTGTTTGGGGTAACGGTATAGTGATGGGCGGCGGTTTAGGGTTAATGGCCGGTGCTAGCCATCGCGTCGTAACCGAAACATCTTGCATTGCCATGCCAGAGCAAACCATAGGTTTATACCCAGATGTAGGCGGCAGTTACTTTTTACATAAAATGCCACAAAACGTGGGGCTATTTTTAGGGTTAACGTCGGCATCAATTAACTGCGACGACGCGCGTTTTGTATCACTTGCCGATCACTTTATCGACAGCACTAAATATGATTCCATGCTTACGCAAATTTTAACTGCAAAGTGGGGCAAAACCGCAAGTTTAAATCATGAGCGTTTAACTAAGTTATTAACCGATTTAGACAACCAATCTGCGCGTATGCCAAAAGGCAATGTAAAAGCTAATCTCAAAACGATTCAAAAGCTGGGTGAGTTTACAACTTTGCAGGAGAAGGTAGATTATATTTTAGGGCTAACCACTGACGATAAGTGGCTACAACGCGCTCAAAAATCACTTAAACATGGCTGCCCACTAAGCTGTGCACTCGTTAGTGAGCAATTAAAAACAAGCAAAGGCAAAAGCTTATTAGCGTGTTTTAAAATGGAGCTGGGTATGTCGTTGCGCGCTGGCGAAGTAGGTGAATTTCAAGAAGGCGTAAGAGCGCTATTAATAGATAAAGACGGCGCGCCTAATTGGCAGTACAAAACACTTAGTGATGTACCACAAACAATAATCGACAGCTTTTTTGCTACCCGCTTTGGCGAAAACCACCCTCTCAATGGCTTAGACACGCCATCACACACATAAAGGAAAGACGATGACTAAACTCAATATCGGTTTTATCGGCTTAGGTAATATGGGCGGCCCAATGGCGGCTAACTTAATTAAAGCTGGGCATACTGTGAGTGTGTTCGATTTAAACCAGTCGGTCGTAAATAAGCTTGCAAGTAAAGGCGCAAAAGCAGCCGTTGATGCAAAGCAGTGCGCAACTAATGCTGACGTACTTATTAGTATGTTACCTGCGGGCAAACATGTTAAATCGCTTTATTTGTGTAATAACGACGACAGCGGTTTAATTAATGTGCTGAGCAAAAATACATTAGTAATTGATTGCTCAACAATAGATGCAGAATCAGCACGCACTGTAGGCAGCGCACTTGGCAAACAAGGCATAAGCTTTTTAGATGCACCGGTATCGGGCGGCGTTGCAGGCGCAACTGCTGGCACTCTTACATTTATTGTAGGTGGCGAAAAAGCAGCGTTTAATAAAGCAAATACAGTGCTTAGTGATTTGGGTAAAAACATATTTCATGCAGGCGATATTGGCGCAGGGCAAGTAGCAAAAATATGTAATAACATGCTACTCAGTATTTTAATGGCAGGCACCAGCGAAGCACTGCAAATGGGTATAAATAACGGCCTCGATCCTAAAGTACTTAGCGACATAATGACCGCAAGTTCGGGCCGTAACTGGACGCTTGAACTTTACAATCCTTGCCCAGGTGTAATGGATGCAGCTCCTGCAAGTAACGATTACAAACCTGGCTTTATGGTTGATTTAATGGCTAAAGACCTAGGCCTTGCCATGGAAGCCGCGCAGCAAAGTAATTCAACAACCCCAATGGGTTCAATGGCTAAAAATTTATACACTATGCTGCAGCACCAAGGTGCGGGTAGTGATGACTTTAGTGCCATTTTTAAACTGTTTTCTAAGTAGGAGCAACGCGTGGAAATTAAAAATAACACGGTAGTAATAACCGGTGGCGCACAAGGCTTAGGCTTTGCAATGGCGCAAAAGTTCGCTCTTATGGGCGCTAACATTGCTTTAATAGATATGGCACAAGACTTATTAAACACCGTATGCGAGCAACTCATGCAATTAACACAGCTTGAAGGTGTAACTAGCAATATTAAAGGCTATGCCGCAAACGTAACAAATGAGAGCGAAGTAGAGAACGTATTTAATACTATTAACAGCGATTTTGGCCACATTGGTGTGCTTATAAACAACGCTGGTATTTTACGCGATGGCATGTTTATTAAGGCTAAAGACGGCAAAGTCGTTAAAAAAATGTCTCTTGAGCAATTTCAATCAGTGATTGATGTAAACCTGACCGGTGTGTTTTTAGCAGGGCGCGAAGCTGCAAGCCACATGATTGAATCAGGCAAAGGCGGCGTAATAGTTAATATGTCGAGCGTAGCGCGCGCAGGTAACATAGGCCAAACAAATTACGCTGCATCAAAAGCTGGCGTAGTGGCACTTACCACCACATGGGCTAAAGAACTTGGCCGCTTTGGTATACGTGTAGGCGCTATTGCACCAGGTGTTATAAGCACCGCCATGACCGACGCCATGAAGCCCGAAGCCAAACAGCGTATGCTCGCAGTAACGCCAGTAGGGCGCTTAGGCGAAAGCGACGAAATTGCCCATACTGCACAATACATAATCGAAAACGACTTTTTTACCGGTCGCGTGGTTGAAATAGACGGGGGTATTCGTTTGTAAACCGAGCTAGATTAAGGTTGATTTAAAAAGCATGGCGCTTGTGGGCTATGCTTTTTTGTTTTAAATCGGGGAGATTTATAAACTTGAAAAAGGGCTGATGACGGCGTTGGCATTTTGTTGTGAAATTAGTTGCTCATTTGCTCTTAATAAAACCTAATGAGAGTGGCTTTTTAATCACTTCTTTAAATAAAAAGCTCAACGCATTTAAGGCTTGTGTTTGAGGTTATGAGCAACATTTTGTTGGTTGACTAAACGAGTTTAAAAAAGCTAAAAAAAGTTCGACCTCATTATTTCCCATCGTTGTTGGGTGCCTCATAGAATTAAATCAAATAAACGAAGCTATCCAGTATAAGTACGCTTTAATAGTACTTTTAGCATAACGCTTTAGATACATTTGTTCGGCTATCATAGTTAAAAAGGTGATTTCATGATATGAATCTCTAGTAAAAGTTAACTGTATATACAGACAGTGCTTGTTATTTTATCCAATATTACTGATCTCCACCATTTCGGTGCATTTGTGCATTGATTAAAAATATTTTCCAGTTAACTAATTGTTTACAGGTGTTTATTTGATGGTTAAGATAAATGCACTGTAATATATGGACATTTGTCGGTTTATAAAACGACAAATGTCGTAGACAAAATTGTTATGTGTGTATCAACTTTGAGCACCTGAGGTCTATATAAATGACAAAAGATGAAGTAGTCGTTTCAGATGCACTAGTTACTCATTACTTAAATAATGGTCATAAATCTGTAACTTATAGTGAACCACCACAAGATCCACCTGATGTTATTTTAAATATCGATCAGGTTAGTTATTCGGTAGAAATTACTAAAGTTGACGAAAACTCTATAAACAGGAGAACAAACTTAGCACATAGTTATCATGGTTTTATTAAAGAAGTGATTGCTAAAAAGCAAAGCGTATTGCCGAAAAATATTAGTTACTTTATTAGCGTTCGTCACTCAGGTATAAAAGTTGGAAAAATAAGAAAAAAATTCATTCGTTTCTTTGAACAAAGGGTTTTAGCTCAAGGGTTTTCAAATGATGAATATATATTTTTTGAAGACAGTGTGAAAATAACATTTAAAAAATTCAACACTTCAAAAAATGGTCAACATTTCCCTATGTCTTTTTCAAATTCTCCCATAAGAAAAAGCAATGACATTAATAGTTTTTTAAACAATATGATACAACCGTTAGACGTTATATTTGAAAGTATTGTTAGAAAAAGCATTTGTGTGAAAAAACAAAAATGTAGTGAAGTTAAGCCACCAGTTTGGCTTGCATTACATGATTTTTATGCAAACAAATTTAGTGACGACGATAATGAGCAAATATTAATGTATCAAGAGGCTATTGATAACATAATTGAAAAGAATTACTTTGATCGTGTATTAGTTGTGCTGGAAAGCGGTGTTGTTGCAAGTTTGTTCGATAAACACACATAACAAGACCTTCAAACGGACAAAAAACAGTTTGCTGTTTTCACTCCGTTCAACATTTTAGCAAACAATTTTTTGCCGCTTAAGGTGGCGTTATAACCAAAGGAGCTGTAGTGGATGGAATCAAAAGTAAAGTTAACTGGTGGCACGTTATTCGTAATAGCGTTAATTGTTCTCTTTTTGGGGAATGCACGTTCCATAGAAATTGTAGAAAAACTAGATGAGATACAGTCTGATGTTTCTAGTTTAAAAAGTGAAGTTGCATCTTACAAGCAGCAAGTTGAAATATTGAAAAATGAAAACCTTAACTTAAAAGAACAGCTTAGAAGTGGTAATTAGTTATAACAAGCTGTTAAACAAGGACAATGCTCCTGACCCGTTTTAGTGGACACCTCCTCATCACTTTGAGGAAAATAATGATTAGGATGACACCTATCCTAATCATTAGGAAAAAAGCCAACAAAAACAGTATGAAGAGTGCACTATTATAAATAATGAATCACGCAAAAAGCTGAGCTATGTAGACAAAATGAAAGTAAAAATAGACAGCACAATCGGGCTACGATATCTGTTTATTAAAGAATGGCAAACGACTCGGCTGTATTAAACCGGCTTTCCTTTAAATAAAAAGCGGAATATTACAGTGAACAAAGGCATGAATAAACTGACCTTACGGGGGCAAGCGAAAGTCAATGCCTTTACTTTATTGTGTGGCAACTGTATTGCCTTGCTCATAATATAGAAAAGCTGCAAAACACGATGAATTAAGAAGGGTAAGCCCTCTTACTCTAAATAAAAGCCACTCAACCACCCTTAATCCCTTCCAAAACGCCAATTAAAACAATATCAAACACTTCTATATTCTGTGTAAAAAGACAGTAATCAATTGAACCAAAATAGGAACTCAGCTATGGTTTGCTTATCAATAAAAACAAATAGAAACGAGTTAATCTACAGGCTCGTTAGGTAATTAAATGAATACTGCCATCGATGAAGTCACAAATAATTACCAAGACTGGAGCTTAGACAAATTATCGTATGTTGATGGGTTACTAACACTGAACCTTAAAACTTATATAAAAGGCGATGATCCCGTAAGGTTTATGGTTGTGTTTACGAATACCGTTTTATTTGAAACTTATGATGAAAGTAGCCATTTTCATGACTATCATCAAAACCGTGATTCGGGCGTAATCGGCGTGTATTCTGATTCAAGCTTATTGGAGTATGCTCAAACTAAAACGAATACTTTCAGTTTAAACAACAATAAGCTGTTTCATTATTCAGTAATGACTACAAATGAAATCATCCATGTTTTAACAAATATTGAGCCTCAGGTGATAAACGTTACCTAACAAAACGCGCTGAGGTGGGCGACTAGTAAAATTTGGCTATTAATTGTGGGAAGCTGAAAATAGTAAGTAAGATTTTAAAAACTTTATAACAAGGAACGTATATGAATTTATCTGAAGGCAAAACTGTAATTGAGTTTGAAATATCAGAAACAGGCCACCAAATTGTTGAAGCTAAAATTAACGGTAAATTGTTACGTTTTATTTTAGATACTGGCGCTGGAACATCTGTTTTAGACAGGGGATGCCTAAGTGAGTTAGGCATTGAAGAGACACTAAATGTTGAGAATGCAGCAGGCTTAGGCACTTCGGATCACGCTATGGGAGATATAGAAGTTCATTCAATTGAGTTTGGAAATGCCTTGTTTGAAAGTCCTGACTTTGTGTCACTTAATCTTGACCATGTTCAGGTAGCGGGTGGTGAAAAGGGAGTACATGGCTTGTTAGGCTCTCCCTTTTTTACCAAATACCAAGCAGTTATCGATTTTTCAAAAAATAGATTAGAGCTTTTTAATAAAAAAAAATAAAATAACTAACCTAAACTTTGTTCTTTAGTCGGTTTTAGCTAACGCACCATGTTTATGGATTTTACTATGGCATGGTGCGACAGTTGTTATTGTTTACAATTTGTATTTTAAAGCTACTTTTCTAGTTCTTTTCTTATAATTTCAGCCCCTGCGCTCAAGGCATTTAGTTTACCTCTGGCTATATGGTGAGGCAGTGGAGCCATGCCGCAGTTTGTACACGGGTAGAGTTTGTCGGCATCTACGAATTGCAGTGCTTTACGTAGCGTATTAGCTACTTCTTCTGGCGTTTCGATAGTATGATTTGCTACATCAATAGCGCCTACCATTACTTTTTTACCGCGAATGAGTTCTAGTAAATCCATTGGTACATGTGAGTTATGGCACTCTAGTGAGATAATATCGATATTAGAGTGCTGAAGCTTAGGGAATGCTTCTTCGTACTGTCGCCATTCATTGCCGAGTGTTTTTTTCCAATCTGTATTGGCTTTAATGCCGTAGCCATAGCAAATATGCACTGCGGTTTCGCATTTAAGCCCTTCAATTGCGCGCTCTAAACAGGCGATTCCCCAGTCGTTCACTTCATCAAAAAATACGTTAAACGCGGGCTCATCAAATTGAATGATATCAACGCCTACGGCTTCTAATTCTTTAGCTTCTTGATTAAGAATTATGGCAAATTCCCACGCTAGTTTTTCGCGGCTTTTATAATGATCGTCGTAAAGCGTGTCAATCATTGTCATTGGGCCTGGCAATGCCCATTTAATAGGTTGTTTGGTTTGCTTGCGTAAAAATTTAGCGTCTTCAACAAACACAGACTTTTGACGGCTAACAGGGCCAACAACTGTAGGTACGCTTGCGTCGTATCGGTCACGAATTTTTACTGTTTTACGTTTTTCAAAGTCAACACCGTTTAGGTGCTCTATAAATGTAGTTACAAAATGCTGCCTTGTTTGCTCACCATCGCTAACAATATCAATACCTACTTGTTGTTGGTCGAATAATGACAAGCGTAGGGCGTCGTGTTGTCCTTGGGTTAATTCATCACCTTGTAATTTCCAAGGTGACCAAAGTGTTTCTGGCTCTGCAAGCCATAAAGGCTTAGGTAAACTGCCAGCGGTAGATGTAGGTAGTAATTTTTTCATAATAAATAATGCCGTATATTTTAGTTAATTATTAAACGTATTGTTAAGCGCGTTATTACTGCTTGTTACTATTAGTTGTTATGACAGATAGCGAGTAGAGAATTGCTCAAGAACTCTTTGGTACGGCTTGATAAAATGCTCTTGCGCAAACTTGCCTTGCTCGTTTGCTAACTTGCCGCGCTCTTCTCGGTCATACACAATTTGCGTTAGTGAGTGGTCCAAGTTTTTTAAGTTTGGTTTATATGATTTACCCGCTGTTGCGTTGGCATTATAAATCTCTGGTCTGTAGATTTTTTGAAACGTTTCCATCGTACTAATGGTGCTTATAAGCTCAAGATTGCTGTAATCATTAAGTAAATCACCAAAGAAAAACAATGCTAAAGGCGCGGCACTATTTGGTGGCATAAAATAACGTACCTGTAAGCCCATTTTTTTGAAGTATTGCTCAGTTAAAGACGATTCATTTGGTTCGTATTCAACGCCAAGTACCGGGTGTTGGTTTTCAGTGCGGTTGTAGGTTTTGTTATCTGACACACTTAGGCATATAACCGGTGGTTTTTTAAAGTTTTGTTTATATGTATCCGAATTTACAAATGACTGAAATAGCTTGCCATGTAAAACCCCAAAGTCATCAGGAATACTAAATTGAGGCTTGCCTTTATTGTGCTCTTGTAGAAGTACGCTAAAATCGTAGTCGCGCACATACGATGAAAAGTTGTTTCCTACAATGCCTTCAATGCGCTTATTAGTTTTATGATCAACAATATTTGTTTTTAATATTTCGATTGATGGGAAGCTTTCGCCGCCGTCTTCAATACCTATCTCAACAGACACAATTTCAAGCTCAACAGCATAACGCTCACCTTTGGTGTTATCCCAATGGGCTAGGGCATTAAAACGGTTGTTAATCATGTTTAAGGCGTTACGCAAGTTTGCTTTGCGGTATTCACCTCTGGCTAAATTAGCAAAGTTGGTTGTGATACGCGTATTAGTTGATGGATGATAATTTTCGTCGAGTGAAACGCTCTTAATATTAAATGTAAAATCTTTTTTCATCGTGTTTATATCCAATTTTATAATTTAAACCTGATTGATGCTCTGCGCTTTATTAGCCTTGCAACTTACTTAGCTGGCTTAGCTGGTTTAGGTATTCAGCGGCTTTAAGTTGTTAGTAATAGTGTTTAGCGCTAAGGGATGAGTAATTTATACGTGGATTGGCATATGAAGAAAAACGGTTTAATTTCACATAAAACATGAGTCATATTCATTACACATTATTGTTAGATGCGATTACGTAGTAATTGACGAAAAAAAGGCATAAATCGATAAAAATAAAGGATGGATGTTTAGCCGTTTAGACTTCCTTTGTGTTAATGTGTACTTTATTCATGTTAAACGTGAGGAATATTCAAAGAGTTTTTTTGTAGCTATATCAGTGTATTAGTTGGTTTTTAGCATATTGCATCGCTGTTTATAATAAATGTCGTCACGGGTAAGTTCCAGCTAGCTATATAAGTAGATACCTTAGCTAATCTAATCTCAAAAGATAAACCGACTTTTCTGAGTACGTATATAAATGCCTGTAAATTAATAAAAGGCTATAAATCATATTAATAGCCATGGCAGTACGTTAAGTAAGTTATACTCGTTTTTCATCACCTCACCTATTGAGTATTCGTGGATATCAAAGGCACTTGTATTGCATCAACTATTGATGAGCATGGCCCTGTTTATGTATATCAAACAAAAAAGAATCTTATTCTCAGCTTTGACGGAAAAATTTATCAAAGCTGTATTAAATTAAATAATATTAACGGGTTAAGCTTAGCTTATACGCAAGCTATGATGGCTGCGCTTTTTTTTATACCGCACTTAAAAATCGCGATGATAATGGGGCTTGGGGCGGGCTCTATCGCAAAAAGTCTTTATCATGCGTTTCCCGCGCTGACTATACATACAGTTGAATACCGTAAAGCTGTTGCTGATATGGCTAAAAAATATTTTGAAGTTCCCGTGTCAGAACGTTTGTTTATTCATATTGATGATGCGGCAAACTACATGAAAAAAACGCAGATAAAAACGGACGTTATTTTTTCTGATTTATATAGCTCAGAAGGGATGGAGTCAGATCAGGTGCAATCATCCTACTTACGTGATTGTAAAAATGCGCTCACTTTAGATGGTGTTTTAGTACTTAATATTTGCCATACCAAAATTGGGCAAAGGGAAGTGTTTGATCAACTACTTGAGAAAGAATTTGCAGGAAAGATTCTTAGTTTTATTATTGAAGGCGGTAATAAAATTGTGTTCGCTTTTAACAATAAAATGCCTGCACTTAGTGAGGATGAATTACTGGTAAAAGCTCACGCGTTACAAAAATTAATAAACGTACCAATGACGCGCTATGCAGAGCTTTTATTCAATTAAAATGGTTAGTTTGATGTACTGTTAAATGATGCGTTTAAATCCATTCATCTATCTGTTGTTCATTTAAACTTGGTTAAACTAATCATACTCTGAATAAAAATAATAAAGTACGTACCCGTACGGAAACACTCATACATGGATTACTGTAAAAATATAATCGCTAAGTTTATAAGCGCGATGCAAAAGCGGCCTGGATTATTGGCTGTGCTGGCGTTTTTGTCGGGCGTTGCTAGCTTTGCACTTGTAGATAGAAAAGAGTCTTTTTCGCAATTTATTGCGATATTTTTACTTATTAGTTGGTTGTGGCTAATTATTGATAATTGGCTGCGTGATAAAGTAGAAGAAAAGTTTGGTGTGGCTGTATCTCCTAACGTAATGCGTTTTGCGCTACAAATGGTGCAACAAGAAAGCCTATTTTTTGCGTTGCCATTTTTTTTAGCGGTTACGCAGTGGGATCATCCTCAAGCAATTTTTACTTCCCTTATTGCTTTGTGTGCAGTTATATCGGTTATCGATCCCTTTTATTATAAAAAACTTGCTAGAAACCGCACGCTATTTAGCGTGTTTCATAACTTTTCTTTATTTGTTGTTTTGCTTGTTACGTTACCTATTTTGTTAAACCTTACAACGAGCCAAAGTTTAGCTGCAGCTCTTGTAACGGCTGTAGTGGTTACTCTTCCGAGTTTAAACAATTTAATGCCTAATGCTCGCTGGTGGCGTTTTCCTATTCTTGTATTGATTTTATGCGCTTTAAGCACAGCAGTGTGGCAATTAAGAAGCTATGTGCCTCCTGCAGCGCTGCGATTAACCGATATTACATTAGCTCATGAAGTTGATTTACAGCATAAAAAGCCAGTAGGGAGTATTAAACAGTTAGATTCTTATACGCTGCACCATCAAGGTTTATATAGTTGGACTGCTGTTAAAGCACCGAGAGGCTTAAACGAAAAAATATTTCATGTGTGGCTTCATAATAAAAAAGAAGTTGATCGGATCACGTTAAATATAAACGGTGGGAGAGAACTAGGTTATAGAGCGTGGACACACAAAGTAAACTTTCCTAAAGACTCTGTTGGTAAGTGGCAAGTAAAAGTAGTCACCGAATCAGGTCAGTTAATAGGTTTAACGAAATTTACTGTTACACCTTAATGATGGTAATAGGTTTGTAATCTAATAAATATTTGATAGGCTATTTTTACAGTGTTTATTGGATGAACGTTATGAGTTTTGCATTTGATCTGTTTATTTGGTTAATGGTAGAGACTATTTTAGGTTTTTTTATTTACTCAACAGGTTGTACTATTTTAAAAATAGTTACCTTTGGTAAGTTTAAAAGCGATATTACCGATTACGTATCGTTTAAGGCGAATAAAGCTAAAAATGTTTATTTAATTTGTGTGCTCGGGTTTAGCTTTTACGTGCTATTAATTGGCTTTGTTGCCTACATGAGTCATTAAATTATAATTACATGAATAACAATACGTTATTTACAGCAGGCATTTTAAGCTTTATAGCATCACTTTTACATGTAGCCTGTGTTTTTGGAGGGCCTGATTGGTATCGCCTTTTGGGTGCTGGTGAGCAAATGGCTCAAATGGCAGAGCAGGGCAGTATGTATCCTACTTATGTAACTTTAGCTATTTCAGTTATTATTGCTATTTGGGGCTTTTATGCGCTCTCTGGTGCAGGCGCCATTTTAAAACTGCCATTTTTAAAAACTGCACTCGTATTAATAACCGCAGTGTATTTAATACGAGGTATTGCGGGTTTAATCATTCCTTTTTTAACTTCAAGCCAAATCGTTCATCAGAATTCTATTCAATTTTGGATTATAAGCTCGATAATCTGCTGCATTTATGGGTCATTTTACTTATTTGGTACCCTTAAATTGTGGCGAATAAAAAATGTATGAATGCTAGATTTCCTGATCTTTTAAATTCAAATTATTAAATACTGATAGCTTATTTTTATATTGCGAAATACTATGTGCGACTATTTTTTACGCGCATATATTTTGGCTTTAGGTATCTATAAATGAATAAAACGTTATTGAGTACTTTGCTTGCAGCTCTTATTTGTACATCTCTTTTAGCTAAAGTGCAGGCCCAAGACGTTCATGCACTTGAGCCTGAATTAGGTGTTGGCGGAAATATTAAGCTAGATGAGGCAAGTACAGCTTATGTTGATGACGGTTTTTATTTTCATGTGCATCCACTTTGGGAAAGCCGATATGTAAGTGAGGGCCGTGACCATTTAGCGGGTAAAGGTACTGCCTCAATCGCAACTGAATTCAATTATAATGAAATAGCTATTATTCCGTGGGTTGCAACGGGTGTTGATAGCGATTATACCGAGTTTAACTTAAATGCTATTTATGCAACTCAGTTATTTAATACCGTTGATATGTTTATTGGTTACAACCATTTAAGATCGCGTGAAAATACCTCTAATGATCACGACAATGAGGTTAGCTTAGATTTTTCGTATTTTTACGATGATAAATTTCAGCTCACTAGCAGCGCATATTATTCGTTTGATTCTCAAGGCATATTTATAGAGCTTACGATAAATAAAGGCTACGAGATAAATGAAGCTGTTAATATCGATTTTCAAACGGGGCTAGGGTTTAATGCAGGTTATGTAAGTGATGGCCATAATGGTATTAACAACCTTAAGCTTACAGCTGACGTGTCGTATAAAGTTATTAAGCAGCTTGAAGTATACGCATATACTAGCTACACCATGGCAATTAATAAAAACGCTGAGCGCTTTGTGGGTGATCAAACCTTTAAAAACGTGTTATGGAGTGGTATTGGTCTGAGCTATCTATATCGTTAAAAGTTAGCAGCACAATAAAATGGTTGTGCTGCTTATTAAGAGTTTATCAATAAAAACTAGCCCTAAATTTACATAGCTTTATTAACGTTGGTTTTTGACTCATTCTTTTCTTTTACGTGAGTGTGGCTTTTTATAGGGGCGGAAATTCCATTATCAATTTTTTGAATCGGCTGGCTTCGTACACACATTAAATCATCAGCCATATACTGGCAGCTGCCAATATATAAATCGTTATGGCCGCCTTCGTATTTACATGATTGAGATTTTACTTTATCTGCGCAGGCTTTAACTGCAACACCATTTAACGGTCCTGAATGAGCATTTAAAAATGTGGGTGCTGCAAGTAAAGCCATACCAAACAAGCTTAAACAACTACTTTTTATAAACATAACAACTCCTTTTTAATGTTTTTCAGGATCATGGCCTGGCGGTGGACCATTATGATCACCCGGTGGTCCACCTGCAGGCCTAACTGATTCTCCATGTAGGCAGCCTATAAACATATTTTCACTAGGACTAGCTGCGTGGTAGTGATAACCCCTTACTTCATCTGTATTACCTCGGCATTCATCAAGTAACTCTTCTTTACCGCTTGTATCACGCATTGCATAAATACCATAACCGTCTATTGCATAACCTATAAGAGGTGCATGTCCAACTTCTGTAGCAGCTGAGTCAGTACAACCAGTGGTAGAATGATAGTGATAACCTTGGTGTAAATTTATATGGCCACCACAATCATCAAATGCCGCAATGGTATAGCTCTCTAAAATTGCATTAATTGGAGCAGGTCCAGATAGTTCAGTACCGTCTAGTGCTATACCTACTGTTCTTAAGCGGCCAGTATCAGATGTTGGAATAGGTGTAACAGGAATTAAATACGTTAATGAAAAATTATCTTCTAAATACGAAAGTTCACACTCAATACAATTTTGTTTATATTGCTCTTCAACATCAGGGCGAGCTGCACCAGCGCAAGACTCTTTTGTAGCTGTATATCTAATTTCATTTGTTTTAGTGTCGTAAAGTACCCACTTTTCATCGCCGTAGTATTCATCAAGCTTTAGGACAAATTGGCCTGTTAAATCAACTAAATCACCAGTACCTTCTTTACTAAACCAACTGCCAGTTACATCAGCGCCATCGGTCGATGTGCGCGGGCAAAATGGACCCGGCTCTCTTCCTGCAGGTGCGCCTGATGTAATTAACTCATAACACTTAGTTTTAGTTCCTTGCGCCGTTTCGCAATCAACAATGTTAGGCTCAGATAAAAAGGCCCCTTTTTTAAACATAGATAAATTTATTGTTTGATTCGTTTTTTGTACTTCACTAAGGGAGCTACTGACTTGCTTAGTATTTTTATTAGTTGGTGAGTCGTCGCAGCCACTTAGAGTTAAAACTGTTGCGGTAATAATGATTGCAAACGCGCTGTAATTATTTGAGCCCATTACTTGTATCCTTTTCAGTATAGGTTTTGGTGTACTTATACTGTGGCATATTACTGGCTAAATGTGCAAAAAGTATGGAGAACGACAAAATAAGCACATGATAAAAAACCTTTAACAGTGTGTGGTTGCTAAAGCGCAGTTTTAAATTTAATTATTAGTGTTCAAAATTAATAAAAACGGATATGTGTAATACACATTAGCTAAAAGTGTTAGTGTTTAGATGTTATTCAAATACATATGAGGATTACATATGAAGTTTTTAGTGTTTTTAGGGACAGTGCGTAACAGCACGCCACCAAAACCTGCTCGCTTAGGTGAGAGAGTGTCTAAAGCCTGCATGGAGTGCTTAAACGAGCAATTCTCCGAACATGAGTTTGAGCTTATAGATGCACTTGATTACCCAAGTGAGCAAGTTTTTAAACCACATTTTGCCTATGCTCAGGGTAAGGCGCCTTCAATGCTAAATACTTTAGCTGATAAAATTAAAGCGGCTGATGGATATGTAATGGTTAGCCCTGAGTATAATCACAGTATGAGCCCAGCCCTCGCTGACTTACTTAATCACTTTGGTAGCTCACTATTTTCATATAAGCCCAGTGCTATTGTTACTTACTCTGCTGGGCAGTGGGGTGGACTCAGAGCGGCAATTAGTATGGGCTCGTTTTTATCAGAGCTTGGCTGTTTGCCTGTATCTGCAATGATCCATGTTCCAAAAGCGCAAGAAGTATTTAATGATAATGGCTCTGTGCAAGTTGGTGAAGAGCAGTCATCGTGGTTTAATTATTTTCACCGTACTTTTGGGCAATTGGTTTGGTGGGCGCAAGCGGCTAAAAATCAGAGTGGCGTTGAAGATCCTGAGCAGATGCTAAAAAGCTTTAAATCAAATCCATCGCAGCGAAATGCCCCATAACGAATACTTTTAAAATATAACTAATTTAGCCTTTAATTGGGCTAAATTTGTTTCTTTTATAGAAACTTAAAATATATAAATGTTACTATTAACATCTACTTATAAAAAAGGATGTTATATCTTGAAATACCTTACTCTTTTAAGTGTATTAACACTTAGTGCTTGCAGCTCTGTACAACACTTACCGGCGCTTGGCGAAGGCACTATTGCTAATATGAATTTAATAGCTCTTTCGGAGCAGAGCGCGCCACAAGGTGTTAGCGGTACATTTCAGTTTTATATTAAAACTGCAGGCTCTCAGTACGGTGACGTATTTTTAAATACCGAAGCTGACTATCGTGATCGACGTGCTATTACAATTTCAATTGATTCAAAAGTAGCAGCTAAACTCACAGAAAAATACGGACAATCAGCAGACACATTTTTTATTGGTAAAACAATTGAAGTAACAGGTGAAGCGAAGCGGGTAACTATCGACTTTTTAAGTAAAGGCAGAAAAACCAATAAATATTACTATCAAACACATGTTGCTGTTAACTCAATAAATCAACTTCGCATTGTTGAGTAACATCAGCTAGCTTGTTGAGGCATCGGATTAATTACTAAGATACTTATTGGCTAAGGGTATGTTTTACAGTGGCACTGTTTTTATATACAGTGCCACTGTAAATCTCAATGAATACTAAAATAACAAGCTTAATGTTAGTCGCGCTGTTCTTGGCTCTATTGGATGAAAGTGGTTATCTTCAACGCCTTGTGCTGATTCGCCAGGTAAACGCGATGCATAATAGTAATCTATATCGTGGTCGGTACTATTAAATAAGTTAAGTAATTCAAAGTTTACTTTCCAGTGAGTCTGCTCATAGCTAATAGCGCTATTTACTACTGTTAAAGGCTCCGAACGCTCGTCACCATCGCTAGTTAATGTACGTTTGCCAATATGGCGAACTCTAACTGATGACTGCCATTGCTCACTTAAGTGCCAATTTAAACCTGTACTTGCAACAACCGGAACAGCACCTTCTATATAATCATTATTGTCATTAATATCTAAACGCGAATGCGTAAACGAGGCTTCTGCGTCGATACTAAAGCTGTCGTTAATCCAATAATAAGCGCTTATTTCTAATCCGTAACGCTTAGATGCATCACTTGGTTCTGTATTACCCGCATCGCCAACAAATAAAAGCTCTGAGTCGAGTGTTAGCCACCAAAGTGCAGCTGATAGATTAAACTTTTGCTCATCAGCAAATCGGACGCCTATTTCAGCGCCTTCACTTTTAACTAATAAGTCAACTTGCTCTGTTTGATCACCGGTAACGGGGTCAATATTAATAGTAGATCCGCGCGCATCATTTGAATGAAAAGATTGTCCCCAATTAGCATATGCAGCTACTAAATTTGTAAAACGGTAATTTAAACTCCCTTTAAAACTTACTAAATCATCCTTTGCTTTTCCTGAATTTACGGCGGTAATACTAGTCACGTTTGTATCAAAATAGTCGTACCTAACGCCAACGGTTGCTTCAAGTTTTGGAGTAAGTAAAAGTTTAGACTCCCAAAAGCTTGAGTAGCTCGTTTGCTTTAGTTCATCTTGCCTAACCGTACTAAGTCGCTCTCTTGCTTGTGTGTTATAAAGCCCTACGTTATCTATGTCGTCGTGGCGAAGCTCAATACCTACGGTATGTTGTATGTTTATATCTGATGTTTTGGTTTCAAACTGGTAGCTTATATCTGTTCCATAAATATTTCGGCTATCTTGCTGATTAAACTGATCGCCATTAATTGGATCATTTAAAAAATAACTAAAATTAGAATACAGGTTTAAATCGTAATTAATTACATAAGCGCTGGCTTTTATATGCTCGCCCTGCCAGTTACTCGATAAGCTATAACGGCTAGAGCTACCGCCAAGTGTGGTGTCAAGAGAGCCTAATTGAGTAATTAAATTTTGTGATATAGCGCGCTGTGGAATTTGATCTGCTGAATTCCATGTATTGTCGTACGCCATGGCACTTATTGATAAGTCACCATCAAAAGCTTTACCAACATAGCGCAGTAGGGCATTCTTTTTATTTACATCTTCGTTTATATCATCCCATGGGCCGTCATAGCCTTGCCATTCTGCCGCTGCAATGAGCTTGCCTGTTGCAATGTTAGTAGATCCCAGTACAACAGCGCGTTTATAATTATCTTCTCCTATGCTGAGTTCAACTTGGTGATGTTTTAGGTTATCAGCAAGTTGAAATTGAGCACTACCAGCGGTTGAAAAGTCACCTTGGCTTGCGCTATATGAGCCTTTTTGATAGTTAATAGTTGAAATAGACTCAGGGATTATAAAGTTTAGGTCGGTGTAACCTTGTCCGTGGCCATGGCTGCGCATATTAATTGGCATTCCATCTATGCTGGTGGCAAAGTCGGTGCCGTGATCTAAATTAAACCCCCTAATAAAGTACTGATTAGCTTTACCAGAGCCGCTATGTTGAGTGACCGCCATACCTGGGATTAACTCTAACATTTCGGCGCTTCTTAACATTGGGCGCTGCTGAATTTCACCTTGACCAATAATACCGCTAGATGCGCTGATTGACTCACCAATTAGCCCATCTCTGTGACCATAAACGGTTAATTTTTCTATGTTTGCATAGCTATAACCACTATACAAAGTGCCTAGCGCTAAAATTGCTAATGTTCTCATGACTAAAATCCCTATCTAATGTATTTGTTATTAATGCAGCTATGTTAAATACGGCTTAGATAATTTATTGGATGCAACATTTGTTGGTTATTTGTAATTATTTAGGGGTGAGTAAAGATGGGTAACTTAAAAACTACGCCGCACGCTATTGTAATCTTATTACATAAAATTAATAATCGAGTGCTTTAAATGACTACATAACACTAACAAAATAGAGAGCCCGTATTGAAAGCCAAAGAAATCCGCAATTTTTACATTAACGAAGAGCAATCTGTTTATTTGCTTTCGCACCGCGATGCTAAAAAACACCGTCAGTGGCTTAACATTTGTATTAAGCAGTTAACAGTGTTGGGCTATAAAAACGTTGAAATGATTGGCTCGGGTGCTTTTGGTTTTGTGTTTGCAGGAGATGACGATAACGGCTTACCTTGGGTATTTAAGTTTTCGCGTATTACCCTTGCCCAAAGTGTGCGTGACCGCTTAGAAGATGAAGCGTATATGCTTTCGCAAATTGATAATCCGTTAGTGCCTACCTTTTATGCTTTTGAACGTATTAAAAAACAAGGGATTTTAATGATGGCACGCGCCATTGGTGAAGACCTTGAAAAAGTATCGCTTAAAACAGGGCGCTTTAGTGCCGCGCAAATAATGGCGCTCGCGGTTAGGCTTCGTAATGTGCTAGTTGATTTACGCAGTCATAAAAATGGCATTAGCCCACAACCTATAGTGCATGGCGATATAAAGCCTTCAAACCTTGTATGGGATGCAAGCACTGATGCGCTGTCGTTAGTGGATTGGGGTAGCTCTGTGTATGCACAGTTAGATAGTGATGGTAATCCTGTTGCGAGTAACTTTATGGATTTAATGTCGGGCGATTTAAGCACAACGAATGCGCGTATGGGCGATGTGTACTTTATTGGTGAAGCGCAAATGTCGGGGGAGCAATCATCCCCACGATTTGACGAACAAGGTGTAGCCGCTACGTTATATGCGCTAGCGTCGGCGCAGTCGTGTCGCTTTGGTGCACAAGCTATCCCAGCAAGCAGCTTAGGACTTCCAAAAGAGCTGGCTAAAGTCATTGACGGTATGCTTTCTAAAAGTAAAGCTCAACGTGATGGTGCTGGTGATTACTTTATGCGTAACATTACAACTATGGCGAAAGCGTATTTACCTGAGTTTGCTAAAAAACAAAAAAAAGCAGATATTCCTTTTTGGTATGGTAGCGATGAGCAGCCAGATACGGTTGTGTATAGCTCACGAAAACAATTTTTACGCCAGGCTGATCATAATCAACAATTACTAGATATAAACGACGCGCAACTTGACCGTTATTACAAAGAGTTTTTGTTTGATACAGGCGATACCGAAAAAGCATTTTTAGCATCAATAAGCCGATTAGCTAAGTATCCGGTGGTTGGTGGACTTAGTTTTCATTGGAGGGATGATTCGTTGTTTGTTGAATCGTCTTTAATTATGCATGACGAATCATTGGGTGATGCGTTTAGTGATGCGATTAATAACACGGTGATGCTTGCGCAAGCGATTAATCAAAAAGGGCTATTTAAGTGCTGTTTGTTTGATGCCCGTAAAACTATTCAACTAGAGCGAGATGGCACGGGGGCATTTAAGTTTGATAGCCTACCAGAGCTTGAATACGAAGTAGTAAGTATGAAAGCAAATGACATAACCCGCCCGCATTCATACTTTGAAGACGGTAAAGACCCTGACGAGCAACTACAGCTACCTAAAAAAGTTATTAAGTGCGTATTTGAGCTTAACCAAATTCATCATACCGGCTGTATTATTTTTGAAGCACTGCCGGACAGAATGAAAATTCACCATTACTACCGATTACTCGATTCGACCAAAGAAGTTGAGTTTAAACGCCTTCTTAATAAACTCATGCAATACGCGGTAAATATTACTGACGTTGGTGTTGCGGGCTTTATGAAACTCCCTTATAAAAACACCCGTGAGTTTAGTTTATGTGAGCAGCAAGAAGAGTATTACTTTCCTAAAAATCCCAAGCTTGTACCTTTGCAGAAATAGCCCTTAAATAAAGAGAGCTGCATAAAAAGACAAAGATAAAAAAAAGAGCACAAGTTTGTTCAACTTGTACTCTTTGCTACTTAATTATTTGGTAAGTATTACTAATTATTAAAACACCTTACTAAAGGGCGACGTTGGTGATAGCTCAAATTGGTGAGTAAGTTTTTGCGTTTTATTAGTCGCTGTTATTTGATAATGCTGCTTGTGCTCATTGTTACTAAATAGCTTAACGTTAAAGTTAACTTTGGTTAATTTACTGGGCATAGAGTAGCGCCCAGTAATGGTTACTTGGTCTATATTGTCGCTTTTATGTGTATGCGACGCTTCTGGGTTTAGCAAAAGTCCGTCAATAGTAAATTTATACTGATGATCCGCTAAATAAACGTTCTTTGTAACTCGCTTACTTATTTGTTTTTTGTGAGCATTAAACTCAACTATTGATATTTTGCCATCTTTATTTTCATCAACCCCTTTAAAAGCCGACATAGGGATTGAAAGTACAATAAACACGTTATTATCTACAAAGTTTAGCGTGCCGTGCTCTGCAACCATTAAATGTGCGTTTGCTAAATTTGGCATAATCAACAAACCCAAGGTAGTCATACTTAGCAGATGTGATTTTATATAAGGCATAGCTTACTCCTAACTAAACTTCGCCTTTAACGCAGCGTTGAAAAAACGGGTAAGTGTCTGTTGCGTAATAGTGGTATATCCCATCGGGAAACTCAGGTGTTACACCAACGCGGCCATTACATTCATCTAAATCACCAGAGCCTGCTATGTATTCCCAATCTTGTCCAAATGTACCTAAGGGATATATATCGGTAGAAGGGCGGTTTGCGCTTACGGTTGTTACGTGTTGGTAGCTACCGGTCATTGCAGTTAGGGCTGACGTTGCATCACTTGAGTCCGAATAGCCGTAACGTGCATAAATAGGAAAGCCGTCTGCTGCCCAGCCTATTAAAGTCATAGTGGTGCTATTGCCACCTCGCAGTGCTACAAAGCCTTCAGGCATACCGTGATAGTGGTATGTACCATCGGGTTGCACGTGTGCGTTGTTGTCGTCTGTTCCAAAACTAAACGTGTCTTGGCTTAGGGCTTCAATGTTCCAGTTTCCGCTGTTGTCGCCCAAATCGCAATCGGTGCCCGAATCATCGCAACTCCCGCCTGTGCCTGCGTCTATTTTAATGCCGTTAAGTACAACGCCTATCATTCCACGAGGACCACCAAGCATAGTTGCTTGTGTTGTTTCTATAGGCTCAAGTGTGTAGCTTTCATTTACTGATTGTTCAGAAATAGTATTTGGGTTATCGGCATTAGGGAATGTACCTACTTCGTGATCAGGTATGCCATTAGCTACTAAGTCACGTGTAGTTCCTGTGCATGACCAATCTGCCACGCTGGTGGCCTGTACTGACTCTGACTCGTTATATTCACTGTAGCTATATTCACAAAACACGCCTGGGGTTGAGCTACTCGTACCTGTACCGTTATCTGAGGTGGTTGATGATGAATCTGTAGTTGTTGAGGTATCAACTATGCCTTCTTCACCTCCACAAGCAACTAACGGTAAAACAACTAGAGCCAAGGTGCTTAGCTTTATAGCATTTACCCTATTTGAGTTTTTAATATTAAGTGCGTGTAGTTTCATTGCTGCTTACCTGATCAATTAAGTTACTTAAACAATAATCAGCAATTGTGCAAATAGTGTGTAAACAATGATGACAAATTAGCAATGATGTAAATAGGCGAAGTATTAAAGCTAAGTTGAGATTTAACTTTATTGGATTGTGTTTTATTTTAAAATTTCAAAAAGTTAAACTAATGCAAAAATAGCTAATATAAAAGGTTACCTTAATGGCTAAAACAAAACCTGTAGTGACGTTACAAAGTCACGGTATTTACTCTAAGTGGGACAGCGAAAGTAAAGCATTGCCACAAATAGAGCAATTTACAACAAATGTAATAGCTGAGGTAGATGTTGAGTTTGGCTTAATCGTAAATATTAAAAAGGGTAAAGGCGAAAAGCTTCACTATTGTATATACCATCCAGATATTCCAGACAGTGAAGGTGATGTAATGGACCCCTTTGAAGGCGATGTATACGTTAAAAACAGTGATTGGAACTTTTATTTAGGCGACACGCTTTGGTTGCCAATAGAGAATAAATTGGGTGATTGGCGTATGACTATTGAGCTAAATGGGAAAATTATTGCTGATAAAACTTTTAAGGTGGCATTAGAGGCAGAGCGTACTGAAACAGATTTTTGGAAAAACCGAGGGTATTGATTTCTATTTGTTAGCTATATGGTGTGGATGTAATAAAAATTAATAAAAGAGAATTGTAGAGCCATTTAAAATAGCTCTACAAAATTAAATTAGCGTGTTTAGTTACCCCAAGGGTTACTAGAATTAGAGCGTTGTTTACGATCGCGAGCACGTTGCTTTGATGCTTTTTTTTCCATAATACGTTTTGCATCACTAAAACTTAACTCACATGGCTCACCAGGTTTATGATCAGCTGGGATCACGCGATCGCGTGGCGGTAATTCGTATTGCACATCATCAGGTCTAGGTAAGTTTTTAAGACGATAAAGGTAAAAGTTATCTACTTTTTCTTGTGCCCATTGTGTTTTACGTAAAAATTTAACCGCTGACTTTATATCAGGATTGTTTTTAAAGCAGTTAAGTTGTAAATAAGCGTGTAGGAGCTCCCACCCGTATTGTTCAACCAGCTCTTCAACCACTTGTTCTAATTTAACGCCTTGCAGTGGATTATTACTGAAAAGTTCTTGGTTGCTCATAGGTGTTGCCTCGTTATTAAAATACAAATTGCATTATAAATTTAATAACGAGGCTTTAACAGAGTAAATAGCTTAACTTTGACAATTAACTACAACACGACCGCGAATTTTGCCTTGCATAAGTAGCTCTGCGTTATCAATGGCGTGTTCTAGTGATATTTCTGTCGAAATTTTATTTAAGTAATCAGCGCTAACTAATTTTGCTAAACGATCCCACGCTTCAATTCTGTCGGCTTTAGGGCGCATTACGCTATCAATGCCTATTAGTGACACTCCACGTAATATAAATGGGGCAACTGAGGCAGGTAAATCCATGCCTTGGGCAAGTCCGCAGGCGGTTACTACACCACCATATTTTAATGATGCACAAATATTGGCAAGTGTATGGCTACCTACTGAATCTATTGCCGCTGCAAAGCGCTCTTTTTGCAAAGGCTTACCAGGATTTGAAAGCTCGTTTCTGTCAATTACCTGTTTAGCACCTAACTCTTTTAAATATTCACTTTGATCTAATCGAACAGTAGCTGCTGTTACGTTGTAGCCAAGCTGGTTTAATAAATAAATAGCAAAGCTGCCTACGCCACCATTGGCACCTGTTACCAGTATTTCGCCAGATTCAGGAGTTATTCCTTGTTTTTCAAGTGCTATAACACTTAGCATAGCGGTATAACCGGCTGTACCTATTTGCATCGCTTGTTTTGGAGAAATACCTGCAGGCAAGGGGATTAGCCAATCGCTATTAAGTGCCGCTTTTTGAGCAAGCCCGCCCCAATGTTTTTCGCCTACACCAAAGCCATTTAATATTACGTTATCGCCGTTTTTAAATTCATCGCTGGTGGAATTTGTAACCGTACCCACTAAATCGATACCTGGCACCATTGGAAAACTGCGTACAACGGGGCCTTTACCAGTAATTGCTAAACCATCTTTATAGTTAAGTGTGCTGTATAGCACGTCGATAAAGACGTTTTCGTTTGGTAAATCACTGCTTTCGATAGTCGATAATGAGGCGCTGTAGTTATTATCTTCTTTATTAATAACAATGGCTTTAATTGCGTTATTCATAGGATATCCTTTTAGACCGATCGTCTTTTAATTGGTAAATAAAAACGCATTAGGTTAGTAATGCGCGTAAAAACATTTCTGTATATAAAGTAAGTGGGGTATTTGATTTTGTGAGCTTGGCGCGCATAACCGCACCTTCCCAGCCAATCCAAAAGTACTCACTCATCAATTTTGTATTTACATGGCTTGCAATAGTGCCTTGTTGCTTAGCTTGGTTTAAGCAAACCTCTACATGGTTTTGCCAAGCGGTGTAGCTTTGCATTAATCTGGCTTTAAACTCACCACTTAAATGGTTAAGCTCTTGATTTAAGTTACCGACTAAACAGCCACGTTTGTAATCGTATTTTTTCATTCCTTTAATTGCGCTTTGGGTAAAATTAACGATTCGCTCAAGTGGGGGAATATCTTCTTGCTGTAGGTAATGGGTAAGCTTTGCAATAAAGTAACTGTCGTATGCATCAACGAGGGCAATGCCGTAGGCTTCTTTACTTTTAAAGTAATGATAAAAGGAGCCTTTAGGTACAGCCGCTTTTTTTAAAATAGTATCGAGCCCCGTGGCGCTAAAGCCAAATTCAGTTAAGGTTTCTAGGCCCGTGCGAATAAGTAACGCTTTGGTATCGGCGTTCTCTCTGGCTATTTTAGGTGGGCGACCACGGCGTATTGGTGTTGATGTATTTTTGTTCATGCACACATATTAGACCGGTCGACTTTAAATAATCAAGTATAATATTTAATTGTTCAAAAAGAATGCAAATCGGGTGAATAAAAATAACTGAAATAAAAGTGTCACGATTACATTTTTGTTTGGAACTTAGTCAATATTAGTCGGTCACAAATAAAGCACATAAGTGCTTTTTAGCGATTATTGAGTCGCATTTTATTTAGCATAAAACCGGTCAAATTAAATGTTGTATGACCACTTACTTTTTTAAATGTTAATTCATTTTTGCATCAGCAGCTTAGTTAAAGTCAAACAATTTAATTGCTTTTACGATTTGAATTTTACATTTTTATTAACTATTCATTAAATGTAGATTTCACTAATGCTACACAATATACAAATAAAAAGGTGAGGATATTACCGATGAAGAGACAGAAAAGAGATCGTTTAGAAAGAGCTCATTCTCAAGGTTTTAAAGCAGGTTTAGCAGGTCGCTCAAAAGAGCTATGCCCTTATCAACAAGTAGATCCCAAATCAGAGTGGTTAGGAGGTTGGCGTGAAGCGATTGAAAACCGCAACATGTACAAAACCTAAAATCAATAATCGAATTTAAGCAAAAAGGCCTCCACGTTGGAGGCCTTTTTGTACGCATTTAAAAATTAAAATGCACTAGTGTCTTGGAACAAGCCCACTTTTAAATCTTTTGCTTCGTAGATTACTCGGCCATCTACTTCTACAGTGCCATCGGCAACGCCCATAAACAATTTACGTTTAATTACGCGTTTCATTACAAGACGGTAAGTTACTTTTTTATTAGTTGGTAAAATTTGGCCAGTAAATTTAACTTCACCCACACCTAGGGCACGACCAAGACCAGGGCCACCAGACCAACCTAAGTAAAAGCCAACTAGTTGCCACATAGCATCTAATCCTAAACAACCTGGCATTACTGGGTCGCCTTTAAAATGGCAATCGAAAAACCACAGGCTAGGGTCAATATCAAGCTCAGCAACAATTTCGCCTTTACCATGAATTCCGCCATCAGCAGTAATAGAGGTAATGCGGTCCATCATTAACATGTTGTCACTTGGTAAACGGCAGTTGCCTTCACCAAACATTTCACCTTGACCACACAGGATCAACTCTTCTTTTGTATAGCTATTTTTAGGTTCCATAACACTTATCTTCGCTTAGAAATTGCCAAGTACTTTAGCGTACACTTGTACGCTAAACAACTCGGAGCAGTTAAAAAATCAAAATATTGCATATTAAATCATCAATCAATCAACGCGATTGGTTTTTGCACTATAAAACCGCGCAATTACAATCAGAAATCATTATAATTAACGCTGTCTTATAACCAGTCTAAAGGAAGTTTATGATCCTTTTTGTTAACTCACTAACTGTGATTGATTTTTCTTACTTATGTAACAAACGCGGCGCCGTTGGCGAGAGCTGGATTGTTGATTTAACTTTGCACGGTAAACTTAACGAAGAGTCTATGGTTTTAGACTTTGGTTTAGTTAAAAAGCAAATTAAAGGCATTATAGATGAGTGTATTGATCACCGTTTAGCAATTCCTACGGGCCTTAATGGCACTGTATCTGAATTTGACGAGCATAAAACACTCGACTGTACATTTGGTGAAAACAACCACTTAGCTATGAGTGCTCCTCATCAAGCTTATTGCATGATTAACGCAGACGAAGTAACGGTTGAATCGGTTACTGAATTTTTAATTGCGACTATTTTACCGAAGCTACCAGATAACATTGAAAAAATTGAGCTGTCTCTTAAGCCAGAGCACAGCCAAAGTTTTTACTATCATTACAGCCATGGCCTTAAAAAGCATGACGGTAATTGCCAGCGTATTATTCATGGGCATCGTTCTCAAATTGGTATTAGCCTAGATGGCATCTCTATGCCGCGCTTGCAAAAAGAATGGTCTCAAAAGTGGGAAGATATTTACTTAGCCACCAGTGAAGATCAAATTAACGCAGCTGATTTAAAACACATAACAGCCAAAGCGGGTGATGTATGTTTTGCTTATACATCGGCACAAGGCTATTTTGAAATGGCTATTAGCGAGTCTCGTTGCGATATTTTACCAGTAGATACCACTGTAGAATGTATTGCTGAACATGTAGCTGGCCAAATTAAAGCCCAATATCCAGAAAAAGCAGTGAAAGTAACCGCTTATGAAGGTGTTGGAAAAGGATCGATTAGTTATGTTTAAAACACTTTTAGCAACAGCGCTTGTTGCCTCTGCTAGTTTTAGTGCTATGGCGCTTGAGTTAAAAGGGCATTTAACTCAGGGCGGTTTAGTTACTGGAAAGTTAGAAAATGTTAAATCAGTAAGCTTGGATGGCAAAGACTTAAAAATTTCAGCAAATGGTGATTTTGTATTTGGCTTTGGTCGTGACGCTGATACTACTCATACTTTAAAATGGGTAGATAACAATGGTAAATCGCATTCTCAGCCAATAGCTATCACTAAGCGCGAATATAAAATTGATAAAATTACCGGCGTAGCTAAAAAATATGTCTCTCCGCCAAAAGAAGTTAGTGCGCGTATAAGCCGCGAAGCAGTTGCGGTACGAAAAGCCAGAGAAGTAGAGTCTGATTTATTGTACTTTTTAGATCCTGTTTTAAAGCCTGCAGAAGGGCGCATATCGGGTGTTTATGGTAGTCAGCGCTATTTTAATGGCGAGCCTCGTCGTCCGCACTTTGGCTTAGATATTGCGAATAAAACAGGCTCACCTGTTTACGCGCCTATTAGTGGTACCGTGGTATTTGCTGAACCTGATTTATACTACTCTGGCGGTACATTAATTATTGATCATGGCCATGGTATTACCTCAACTTACATTCACTTAAGTAAGCTTGATGTAAAAGTGGGTGATAAAATTGAGCAAGGTAACAAAGTGGCTGAAATTGGTGCAACAGGGCGTGTAACGGGTCCTCACCTAGATTGGCGTTTTAACTGGAAAGGCGAACGCCTTGATCCTGCATTACTAATGCAAGATACATTAGCAAACAAAAAGTAGAGATTATGACTGACGTAAATCGCGATGCAATAATTGCTCAGCGTATTGAAGACTCAACCACATCGGTAACTAAAACCGTGTTTCCAGGGCGTACTAATCATCACAATACTTTATTTGGTGGTGATGCACTGGCGTGGATGGATGAAGTGGCATTTATAGCAGCGACTCGTTTTTGTCGTAAGCCTTTGGTAACTATATCTTCTGATAGAGTCGACTTTAAAGAAGCCATACCAGCAGGTACTTTTGCAGAGTTAATAGCTAAAGTAGTGCATGTAGGTAACACCAGCTTAAAAGTTGACGTAGATATATTATTAGAAACCATGCACAAAGACGATAAGCATTCAGCCATTAGTGGCAGCTTTACGTTTGTTGCAGTTGATGATAACCACAGACCGACTCCGGTAGTATGCGACAAAATGATTTATGGTTTTGATTAACTTAAAGCTTTGAATATGCGCTAAAGTAAATTTATATAAGCACCTTAATTGGTGCTTATATAAATCCTTTAAAAGAACACATCATACTAGGTGTTCATTAAATATAACCTCAACAACAGAGTTAGTATTAACTAAAAAGTAATCATACAAGGGGGATTGATAGGGGTGAGAGTTGTTGGGTTTGGATACTAAAAAGGTATGCTTTTAACATACCTTTTTGGTTATATTTAGCTTTTAATTACATTTATTAAACTTACATAAATGTGATTAAAGTACCATTGCTGCAATCCAGCCAAATATCAGCAGCGGAATGTTAAAGTGAATAAACGTTGGAATAACAGAGTCTCTAATATGGTCGTGCTGGCCATCGGCATTTAAACCCGATGTTGGGCCAAGCGTTGAGTCTGAAGCAGGGGAGCCTGCATCACCTAGAGCGCCCGCAGTACCAACAAGCGCAGCGGTAGCCATAACAGAAAAGCCAAGGTCTAAACATAAAGGAACAAACAAAGTTGCAATAATAGGCACTGTTGAAAACGAACTGCCAATTCCCATTGTAATTAATAACCCGACTAACAAAATAACACCAGCGGCCAAAGGTTTATTACCATCAAAAAGGGCGGCTGCGCTGTGTACTAAGCTTGCTACATCGCCAGTGGCTTGCATAACCGATGCAAAACCTTGTGCTGATATCATAATAAAGCCAATCATGGCCATCATCGCAACGCCTTTACTAAATACGTCGCCGTTTTCTTCCCACTTAACTACACCAAAAACACTAAATATCATTACACCTACTAAGCCACCTAAAATCATTGAGCCACTTAGGTTTTGTGCAACAAGTGAGGCAAGTACTGCAAAAAGTCCTACAATCATTACTTTTTTAGGGTTTTCTACCTCAGCCGATTTACTCACAGTTGTTAATGGGAGCTCTGTGTATTCGCGGCGTTTTTTGTAGGTAATAAATACCGCAATAAGTAATCCAATAAACATACCTAATGCAGGAATTATCATCGCCACGGGTACTTGGGTATTTACAATATCTAGGCCGTTATCAACTAGGTTTTTGTGCAAAATAGAATATAAGTAAATCCCCCCAAAGCCATAAGGAAGCACCATGTAAGACGTTGCTAATCCAAATGTTAAAATACACGCTATAGCACGCCTGTCTAATCTTAGCTGATTAAAAACAACGAGTAACGGCGGGATTAAAATAGGAATAAACGCTATGTGTACAGGGACTAAGTTTTGTGAAGAAATTGCACAACCCAAAATAATTAATAAAATGAAGTAACTTAAAAATGTTTCATTACCGCAGCCTTTTGCATTTACTTTAGCAAGTAGCTTATCAGCGAGAATGCGTGTTAAACCCGACTTAGAAATAGCAACGGCAAACGCACCGAGCATAGCATAACTTAGTGCAATTTCAGCTCCGGCAGAAAGGCCAGAATTAAATGCATCAACACTTTCTTTTATACCCAAGCCTGCGGTTAAACCAGCAACTAAAGCACTTATGATCATGGCAACAATGACGTTAACGCGAGCCAGAGATAGCCCGAGCATTAAAATAACGCCTATAACAACAGCATTCATAGTATTCTCTATTTGGAAATTTTGATTAATTTTATCAGATCTTTAGCCTGAGTTTTACGCTCTTTCGTAAAAGGTTTTTTACTATAGCGTACTTGGTTAAATAACTGACTAAATGTGTTTATAGATTGTGCAGAATGAGGGAATTTGTCAGAAAAAAAATGTAATTGCTGACTCGGTGTTAAATTATCGGGTGTATTTATTTTTTGTTTTTTAGCCCATGTTTTTACTTCATAAAACTCTTTAACCATAGGCGCTAATTTAGCCGGGCGTTTTGGTAAGTTTAAATAAACAAAATAACCTACAAAACAAAAACCAGCTGTTAGTAAAACCATTAATGGTACAAGCCAAATATTTTTACTACCAAAAATTGATTTTAAAAAATCATTTTGTTTTTCTTCGTCAAAACCAAGTACCCAGCTAGACCATTGATAATCGAGGTTTTCAAGTTCCAACCTTAACCAATTAATAGCGGGGAAATTACTTAAACTCACTAAACCAAAATCAAGGTTACTTTTAAATTCGTCATTCAGCTCTTCGTTTTGCGAAAGTGAGCCATTTAAACGCTCCGGTGCTACAACAGCGGTTGCATCAAAAATAACCCAACCTTCGTTTTGTAAATATACTTCTACCCACGCATGCGCATCGTACTGGCGAACTGTTAGCGTATTATTATCTTGGTTTAATTCACCGCCTAAATAACCACTTACTAATCGAGCGGGTATACCTGCGGTTCTAAAAATGTACGCAGCGGCACTGGCATAGTGGCCACAAAAGCCACGTTGATTATCAAATATAAATTGATCTATGGTGTTATCGCCGCTCATAGGAGTGGGTGTTAATGTGTAAGTAAATCCCGTACCTGCAAAGTATTGTAATAAGCGGTTATAAAAATCGCGATCAGAGTGTGTATTTTGCTTTAAGTTTTTAGCAAGTAATGATGTTTTTATATTCTTTTTATAAGCGAGGTATTTGTAGCGTTTTTCTTCAAATTCGCCAAGCGGTAAAGCTGTGAAGTTAAAGCTATTTACATCGTATTGTAAGTTTTTAGCTTGGCGACTTTTTTTACGCAATAAACCTAGTGAATTACCTTCAACATTTGGTGAGTTACTACTGGAATACGCTAAACCATAGAGCCATTTTTGTGTCGCAGGCTCTGTAATAACTGAGTAGCTTGCAATAAGTTGCTCATCATTTTCGCTCTGCGTATTTGTTTTTACATTATTATATTTTAAAAAGTCAGACGTAAGCCACGCATTACCATTAAACTCATCATGGACTATTGCTCGCCAATAATAAGGCGCTACAGGTTTTTCTTCGTTAAATTTAGTTCTAAACACAAGTTCATCTGAGTTTGAAAGCTTTGCAATATCGAATGGATCGACTTGTTCAGAAAGCCCTGTTTTAGCAAGCTTAGGCCCAGGAAGCTGCCAAAAGGCGGGCATTTTTGGCAAAAAAAGCAGTAAAAATATAGCTAAAGGAAGCGCTAAAAGTAGCAGTTTACCGCTTTGTTTAGAGGCTATTTTTAAATTATGTTTGGACTCGAGTAAGCCAAGTACTGCAAAGTTTAATATGTATAAACCACTTACAGTTAAAGTTGTTAAAATGCTTTGGTTAAATAAATACACCGATGAGAGTGAAAAAAACGTAAGCGTTGTAATTACATGATAGTGTTTTTTGGTTTTAGCCTGTAGCAGTTTAAATAAACTAGCAAGTAGCAGCATGGCCACAAATAAAATAACCGTATCCGACATGCCTACTGTGTAGAGCATTAAACCGAGTGACACACCTGCGAGTATATTTGCCAGCCAAGCATTTGGCTTTGGTTTATTACTCAGCGTTATGTAAAAGTTCCATGCACAAATAAGTGAAAGTACACCTACAAAAACAAGCGGTAAATGTGATACAAAAAATACAATCAAACATGCATATATAAAAGACAGCGAATAATTTATTACTTTTTCGTTTTTAAGTATGTCCATTACGCATCACCATTAAATGAGCATAATACTTCTAAGCATTGCTGCTTATGATGCTGTCCGGTATTTGTATTTATTGTTTTATTCGGTAGCTTTAACATAAAAGGGGTGTTTTTCTCGGTTGCTTCACACACTAAAAAGCATAACTGGCTTAACCGTTGTTCTGTATCTCCATTCATTAACGTAAAATCGAAGAGTGCATATGCTGTTTTAAAGTCTACAAATTCTTTAACTAACAACTGCTGTGTTTTTGCGTAATGCTTCCACGACACTCTTTGCAAGCCCATTTCAGGTAAATGTGGGATAAGAGACTCAAACTCTTCGCTACCAGATTGTGTAGAAATACCTTTATCGGCTTGCTCATCAAGCATAGAAACATGCGCGTCACAGTGAACTTGTTCAAGCGACGGGTATACAAATACATCTTCTTGTAATTGAATGTAGCTCCAAACAGTTATCAAACCAAAGGGATAGTTACTCGCTATTTTAATACGTTGCACTGAGTACTTACCGCGTGAGCTGTAAGGTAAGTGGAGTGTAAGTAACTGAGGTTTACTATCACCTTGGCCGGTATATTTGTGAGTTTGCTCACTCCCTTGATATGTTAAATTAATAGATTGGGTTACTGAAGGGCTTTGTAATTCAAATATAATACTCGGTTTTTGAGGAGCGTAGCTATTAAATGCATCTTTAAATTTAACTGTTAAGCCTTTAGCGTTACTGTAGCCCATTAATACAGCAATAATCATTACCACAAACATAAGATAAGACATTATTAAAATTAAATTATTTTGATAATTAATGCCCATCACAAAGTTTAAAATAGCTACAACTATAAAATACCAACCAAGGGATGATGGCAATACATAAATTGTTCTGTGTTCAAGTGTAATTGAGTTTTTTAAATGTTTATTTTTTAATAACTTATTAAATACACTTTGCTTAAATGATTTAAATAAAGAAGGGCGCTTAGCTGTTTTTTTTGGCATAAAAGTTTATACCGGAACTAATACGTTTTTTAAAATATCGTTTACTTGCGCTTCACCTGACTCATTATGCAAACCTAATCGATGCTGACACACACTTGTAAAAACGGCTTGAACATCTTCTGGCATTACAAAATCACGACCATCAATAAAGGCCCACGACCTAGCCGCTTTAGCCAGAGCCATACTAGCACGAGGTGATAACGATGATGCAAAAGCGTTGCTTGTGCGTGTGTAATTAACAAGCTCTATAATGTAGTCAATAACCGGGCTACTTAAAGTAATTTGGCTTATCTGGGATTGAATTGCCGCTAACTCTTGTTGGTTAATACGCTTAGGTAATTGGCTGTAATCTCGTTTTTGCATATTCAAAATTAAGCGTTTTTCGGCTTCTTTAGGTGGAAAACCTAAGCTAATGCGCATTAAAAATCGGTCTAATTGCGACTCAGGTAACGGGTAGGTACCTGATTGATAAAGCGGGTTTTGTGTTGCTATCACAAAAAATGGATTTGGCAGCGTATATTTTTTTCCATCAACTGTCACTTGTTGCTCTTCCATTGCTTCAAGCAACGCACTTTGTGTTTTGGGCCCTGCGCGGTTTATTTCATCAGCTAAAACAACTTGGCTAAAAATAGGGCCTTTATGAAATGTAAAACTGTGCTCAGTAGAATTAAACACGTTAGTACCCAAAATATCAGCAGGGAGAAGATCACTGGTAAATTGTATACGCTGATACGATAAGCCTAACACAGCTGACAATGCATGAGAAAGAGTGGTTTTTCCCATGCCAGGCAAATCTTCAATGAGTAAATGCCCTTCGCTAAATAAGCATGTAAGTGCCAGTTTTATTTGTTGTTGTTTACCAAATATAACACTCGAAAGATCGTCTATAATCGCAGTAACAGTACTATGCATGCTAACCTTATTATTATTCTATTATTTCAAGACGCTTCATTACAGTGTCTACTTTTTTTGTATTAAAAGGTTTTGCAATAAAACCTTTAGCGCCCATTTCCCACGTGTTTTGTACGTTTTCGAGACTATTGTGGCCCGAACACATAACAACATGAGTGTGTGGGTAAGCACTATTAATGTATTCCAATATCTCTGCACCGTTAGAGTCTGGTAAATCTACATCTACAAATATAACGCCTGGCGGTTTATTGTCCATAATAGGTTTGGCAGAGCTAAAATCAGCACTTTCTAATATATCTTCAAACCCTAAGTCAGTTAAAATTTGGTTTAGATAATCACGAATTTCCTTAACGTCATCAATAATGAGGATGGGCTCTAGCGGGCGAACAAATTCCATATGTAGGTTACTTCTATTTTGAATACATCTAAGTGCTTTAATACTAAGCTAACCCCATCATAAGCTCAAGAACGTTACTTAAAAAACACCAATAAATAAACTGTTTATAGGTTTGCCCAACAACGTATTTTTAAAGGATTATCTGCTCTCATATCTTCTACTAACTTATATTTTCATTAATTGTAATGAACAATAATGACGTATTCATAAGAAATTCCTTAATCCAATACAACATTCCATCAAAATTTGATGTAACAAATTTGCTACTTAACTTATTGATTCAAAAATATTTACATATGAATTCGATTTTTTATAAACGTTTTGTAATAAAAAATCGTTGACCTTCTAAATTCATTCTGTGATTATGCTCAGTAGATGGGCTTATGCTCACAAGCGCAGTTTCATTAACTACTCAATGTTTTGCTCAGTCAGCCTCATCTATACACACTGAATTAATACCAATTTCATTAAATGAAAATGCAATTTAATAAAGTTGGCATCACACACCACACTAAATAAAGAGCTTATTATGTTGAATAATAAAAAGACTAAATTTGCAATTTCTCTCATAGCGGCAGCTATGGCTACATCGGCTCCAGCACAGGCTGATATTTCTGAATATTTAGATCGCGTTGACGTAGACTTTTTACTAATGCAAAACTTTCAGTCAATTCAGGCTAAAGATGGTGCATTTCGTCCAGAAGATGAGAAGAACAAGAATCAGGATTTGGCCGTATTAGAGCTAATCTAATGCTTAAATTTCATATTAACGAGTTCATCACTGCCGATATAGATATTGCAGAAGAGCCTAATGACTTTGGTGGCGAAGATCGTGACTTTTCATTTCACAACGATTTTGCAGGTGTTGAATTTGACTTACTAGGTCTATATGGCACACCAAAAGAAAACGCAAATTTAACACTGCGTTTGGGTAATATTGGTGGCTCACCATTTCAATTTAAAGGCTTTCAAGACGGCGCAGATAACCAAAGTAATGCACTTATTGGTAATGGTATTACCGATTACGCAACCGCAGAAAACGGCGCACAGCTAAGTTACAGCGAAACTTTCGATAGTGGTGTAGTACGTGCTTATAATGTTACAGGTCACATTACGACTTCAAGTTTCGGTGAAGCATTTCAAGAAGACAGAGGTTATAACTACCGACTTCAAGGTACTCTAGAATTTGAAGGTGGCTTTAAAGCAGGCTTAAACTTATTAAAAGCGAATCAAGGCGACCAGTTACGTTTTGAAAATGGCGTAGCAAGTCTTGATGGTGTAACCTCAACAAACTAGCTTAATTTTTATGGTTGGTAAATCGTCTGATGATTACACATTTGCAGATGCCGCTGGTAATGCAGTTGCCGGTATTACCTACTTTGGTACAAACGGCATAGCTGATGAAAATGGCACTACTTTTGATTCAAACAGTGTAATAGAAGGCGACTCATCGGTTGAGTACTTCGTGTTTGAAGCACAACAATATCTAATCCCTAAAAAGCTATATGTAGCGGCTCGTTATGCAGAAGCCGATAACACTTCCGACTTAATTGAACAAACAGACAACACAGTAGAGCGTATTCAAGTAGCCGCAGGTTACTGGTTTAACGATAAAACGCTTTTAAAAGTTGAGTATGTTAACCAAGAAGAAGGTGTTAATTCGGGCGGCCAAATCGGTAAAGGATTTGACGGCTTCACTTCTGAAATATCTGTTAAATTTTAAATCATTATCCAACTAGTCTAACTATTTAAACAAAGGACCTAAAAAGGCACTTTGCGGGCAGTTTTATGCGTTAAAACTGCCATAAATAGAATTGGTAATAGATTGAAATTTAATAGCACTTGTTAAAACATAACGTGTATGGGGAATACCCGATGAAAAATAAATTAATTATGCTCGCGTGTGGCTTTATAAGCATGGGCGCTGCGGCAAAAGAAACAATCACAATAGCGACTGTTAACAATGGTGACATGATCACCATGAAAGAATTAAGCAGTGACTTTACCAGCCAAAACCCGGATATAGATCTAAAATGGGTTACTCTAGAGGAAAACATTCTTCGCCAACGTGTCACAACCGATGTTGCAACAAAGGGCGGCCAATACGATGTTATGACCATAGGTACTTATGAAGTACCAATTTGGGGCAAGCAAAATTGGCTAAAAGAGCTGGATAATTTAGGTGAAAACTACGATTTAGACGATTTAATTCCGGCAATTCGAAGCGGTTTAACGATTAACGACAAGCTTTATGCTGCGCCATTTTATGGCGAAAGCTCAATGGTTATGTACCGCACTGACTTAATGGAAAAAGCAGGGCTGACAATGCCTAAAGCCCCAACATGGGACTTTATACGCAAAGCTGCTAAAGCGATGACAGATAAAAAAGAAGGTGTTTATGGCCTTTGTCTACGTGGTAAAGCAGGTTGGGGCGAAAACGTTGCGCTTATTACATCCATGGCAAATTCGTTTGGTGCGCGTTGGTTTGATGAAAATAGGAAACCTCAGTTTAATACCCCAGAGTGGGAAAATACCCTTCAGTATTATGTCGATGTGATGAAAGAATCTGGTCCTGCTGGTTCATCTGCAAACGGTTTTAATGAAAACCTTGCACTTTTTCAAACCGGAAAATGTGGTATTTGGATTGATGCAACCGTTGCAGGCGCATTTGTTACTAACAAAAAAGATTCAGAAGTTGCCGATAAAGTAGGGTTTGCACTTGCGCCAGATAACGGTCTAGGTAAACGCGGTAACTGGTTATGGTCTTGGACTTTAGCCGTACCGGCAAGCAGCAAAAAACCAGATGCCGCAATGAAATTTATTAGCTGGGCAACATCTAAAGAATACACACAACTTGTAGCCGATAAAAAAGGTTGGGCAAAAGTACCGCCAGGTACACGTAAATCACTTTACAGTAATCAAAAGTACATGGACGCAGCACCGTTTGCGCAAATTACTTTAGATTCTATTCAATCTGCAGATCCTAAAAATCCAACCGTTAAACAGGTGCCTTATGTAGGTATTCAGTTTGTTGCTATTCCTGAGTTTCAAGGAATTGGTACAGCTGTTGGGCAACAATTCTCAGCAGCATTAACTGGCCAAATGACCGTTAAGCAAGCGCTTAGTACGTCTCAGCACCTCGTTGAGCGAACAATGCGTAAAGCTCGCTATCCTAAATAGCATGTAATGGGCGGGTAAGTACTCAAACTTACCCAATATTTTATGTCAATTCTATTTACTTGTTAGTTATAAACGCTATCAAGGGTTTCTGATTTTCACTTGATAGTTAACAAGTAAATAGAATTGGCTTTTTTAAGGTCACCTTTATGGCAACAACTAACTCGCGCACGCTTGCTCGGTTTATGCTTCTTCCAACTGTAATTTTATTACTAGCTTGGATGATAGATCCGCTGTGTATGACAATGTATTTTTCTTTTATTGATTACAACTTACTCGTTCCAGGGGATAAAGAGTTTGTAGGCTTTTTAAACTATGAATTTTTCCTAACTGATCCGGCTTTTTTTGAATCATTTTTTAACACGCTCTACCTAGTAACTGGGGTTTTACTTATCACTATTTGTGGTGGTATTGGCTTAGCTATTTTACTAGACCAAGCAATATGGGGACGAAACTACGTTCGCATTATGGTACTAGCCCCATTTTTTGTAATGCCAACTGTGTCGGCATTGGTATGGAAAAACATGCTAATGAACCCAGTTAATGGCTTATTTGCACACTTTGCTATTTGGCTTGGCTTTGAACCTATCGACTTTTTTGCTCAAATGCCGCTATTTTCAATCATCATAATTGTGTCTTGGCAGTGGTTACCGTTTGCAGCTTTAATACTGCTAACAGCAATACAATCACTCGACCGTGAACAATTAGAAGCGGCTGATTTGGACGGAGCTGGCCCATTTAGTAAGTTCTTTTACATCGTTTTACCGCACTTATCGCGCGCTGTAACTGCGGTTATATTAATCGAAACTATATTTTTACTGTCAATTTTTGCTGAAATATTAGTTACAACCAGTGGCGGTCCTGGTTATTCGTCAACCAATATAACGTACTTAATTTATACGCAATCGCTACTTCAGTTTGATGTAGGCGGCGGTTCGGCAGGGGGCATAGTTGCAGTTATTATTGCAAATATAGTCGCTATATTTTTAATGCGCTTAATTGGCAAAAACTTGGAGGGTTAATTATGACTATAAAAGATAGCCGTCGTTCCAAACTAATTTATACCATTGCTGCATGGACAATAAGCGGCATGATTTTCTTTCCAATTTTATGGACGTTAATCACCAGTTTTAAAACGGAAGCCGAAGCAATTTCAGCAAGCCCAAGCTTATATGCGTTTGATTGGACGCTCGAAAATTACCGCGATGTACTGTCGCGCTCGCCATACTTTAACCATTTTTGGAACTCTGTAGTTATATCACTAGGTTCAAGTTTACTGGGGTTATTAATTGCGGTTCCTGCTGCGTGGTCTATGGCTTTTGTACAAACTAAAAAAACAAAGCACTTATTAATGTGGATGCTTTCAATCAAAATGTTACCACCAGTAGGCGTACTTATTCCTATCTATTTATTGTTTCGCGACTTTGCATTACTCGATACAAAATTAGGTTTGGTTATTGTAATGACACTCATTAACTTACCAATAATGGTATGGATGCTTTACACCTACTTTAGAGAAATACCAAACGAAATACTTGAAGCTTCTCGTATGGATGGTGCAACAATTGGTGAAGAAATATTCCATGTTTTATTGCCAATAGCCTTACCGGGTATAGCCTCAACGCTATTACTCAATGTTATTTTGTCGTGGAACGAAGCGTTTTGGACACTTATTTTAACCGCTGCAAATGCTGCAAATGCTGCACCTTTAACGGCATTTATTGCCAGTTACTCAAGCCCTGAGGGGTTATTTTACGCTAAGTTATCGGCAGCATCTGCCATGGCCATTGTGCCAATTTTAATACTTGGTTGGTTTAGTCAAAAACAATTAGTGCGTGGATTAAGTTTCGGCGCAGTAAAATAGGAGAATACACATGGGCAGCATCACACTAAAACAAGTCACTAAAAACTTTGATGAAGTTAACGTAATTAAACCGCTCGACTTAGAAATTAAAGACGGTGAGTTCATCGTTTTTGTTGGGCCATCGGGCTGTGGTAAATCTACATTACTTCGTATGATCGCAGGTCTTGAAGATACAACCAGTGGCAATATAGAAATTGATGGCATTGATGCCACAAAAACACCGCCTGCAAAAAGAGGCTTGGCAATGGTGTTTCAGTCCTATGCGTTATACCCGCATATGAGCGTACGTAACAATATTGCTTTTCCTTTAAAAAGAGCCAAGGTAAGCCCTGCAGAAATTGAGAGTAAAATTGCTAACGCTGCTAAAATTCTTAATTTAACCGATTATTTAGATCGAAAGCCTGGGCAATGATCGGGCGGTCAACGTCAGCGCGTAGCAATAGGGCGCGCAATTGTACGTCAGCCTTCAGCATTTTTATTTGACGAACCACTTTCAAATCTTGATGCGTCACTACGTGTAAATATGCGTTTAGAAATATCTGAATTACATAAAAGTTTAGCTACAACAATGATTTATGTTACACACGATCAGGTTGAAGCCATGACAATGGCAGATAGAATCGCGGTATTTAATGCCGGTATTATTGAACAAGTAGGCACACCTTTAGAGCTTTATAAAAACCCTGTAAACAAATTTGTAGCTGGTTTTATTGGTTCGCCAAAAATGAATTTTATAGATGCTCCACAAAATGAAGATGCGAATGTTAGCTGTATTGGTATACGACCAGAGCATATAACACTCTCTACTGAGCAAGGTACTTGGACTGAAACTGTAGGTGTAATTGAGCATTTAGGATCGGAGAGCTTTTTACATATAAATATTGAAGGCAAAGGGACCGTAACAGTAAAAGCGGATGGTGATTGCCCATTAAAATATGGCGACAGTATTTACCTAAGCGCACCGGCAGATAAAGTATTAAAGTTTGATAATAACGGTTTAACAATTCGCTAGAGCCATCTTTAATTACCTTAAATAGCACCTTTATAAGGGTGCTATTAACTAAATTCTAATTACATAATCCTATGAAACCGAGGTATTTTTTATTAAGGAATGGTATATTTACAACTATAAATAACAAAAACGTTATTGATAAATAGATACTCAAAAATTAATAAAATAATTTATATAGCAGCACATATAATTGAAATTATGTAATGAAAATAAGGACTTGGTTTTCCTTCTATTTTAAGAGGTTTACGTGGTAAAGCTATCAAATACAGAAATTAGAAAGCTAGATGATGCAGCCAGAGCAGGGTGGTTATATTATGTTGGCGGTAACACACAAGATGAAATTGCTAAAAAGCTAAATATATCTCGTCAATCTGCACAAAGAATGGTGGCATTATCTGTGAGCCAAGGATTAATTAAAGTTAGACTTGACCACCCGATTGCCAAATGCATGGATTTAGCTGAAAAATTAAAAAGCCGTTTTGGGTTAGATTCGTGTGAAGTTGTACCGAGCGATCCCTCAGAACCATCATCTACATTAGGTTTGGCTCAAGCTGGCGCGGCAGAAATAGAACGTCATTTAAAATCAGAACAACCCAAAGTACTTGCTATGGGAACCGGTCGAGTTTTACGTTCATGTGTGGATGAGCTAAGAACCGTTGATTGTCCGCAACATAAAATTGTAGCCATGCTAGGTAATATGGCTTTGGATGGATCGGCTTCACCTTATGATGTTGTAGTAAGAATGGCCGAACACACCAATGCAAAACATTATCCAATGCCATTGCCAGTTTTACCAAGAAGCATTGAAGAAAAAGAACAGTTGCACGCACAACAAAATATTACCGGTAATTTAAAACTCGCTAAAGATGCCGATGTAACATTTGTGGGTATTGGTAGCTTAGGTGAAAAGTCGCCATTACATATAGATGGTTTTATTGATGCGCAAGAACTTAAAGAGTTACAAGATCTTGGTGCTGTTGGTGAAATGATTAGTTGGGTGTTTGATAAAAACGGTAAGATTTTAGATTGCACAGTTAATCAGCGTGTAGCAAGTACGCCATTAAAAACAAATGCTAACAAACAGATTTATGCGATAGCTGCTGGTGAAGAAAAAGTGTTAGCCATTTTGGGCGCAGTAAGGTCAAGCATGATCAGTGGATTAATTACTAACGAATATACAGCTGAGCGTTTATTAAGTATTGATTAAACAAATTGATAAATAAAGTATCTGTATTAGTAATACCTGTTACTGTAATAAAAACACTTAATGTCCGATACCGTCTAGTATTGGACATAGCAAGGGCGCATTTAAGCGCTCTTCCTATATATACATTAACTACCTATAATTTATATTATGTTAAATAGGGTAAATAAATACATAACTAAGTTACTCACCTTCATGAATTAACGTATAAACGCGATATTTTGACTATTTAATAAGCATTAACCTACTTATTTTAAAAATTAATGTTTTGCCTCTTTTCGCTATTTGTTACTTAAACATATAAAAATACCGCTTGGTTATTAATATAATCAAGCGGTATTACACTGATTGCCTATTCGCTACTTTATGCAATAAAACTTAACATATTGAAATAAATAGATTTTAAATTATCCTAGTAATTCACTAGAATAATTTATCATTCATAAAATCACTAATAAGCTCAGACACTTTATCTGGATGTTCATCAATAACCCAATGTGCGGCTTTATCTATTCAAACCAATGACGAATTTGGAATTGCTTCTTCTAACATTGGTGCATACTTTGGCTTTTGAAATTTGTCTTCTTTACCCCATATTATGAGTGTTTCATGAGGTAAGCTTTTAAGATCGCCTGTAATAGCTTCGGTATATTCTTTATTGAGCCTGCGCATGTTACTAAATAAAGCGGCTTTTCCTTTTTCATTACTCCATGGTGTTAAGTATATTTTCATCAACTCTTCAGTCATTACGTTCGAGTCGTAAACACCTTTGGGCATGAAATCTCTTAATGTATCAACAAATTCATCTACAGATGTTTTTTCTTCTACGCCTGGTTCTAGTAAAGGTTCAAATTCTGGTATTGGCCAAGAATCAAAACATACACTATCAAGTAAAACCAACCCGTTTACTTTATCCGGATGATTTACAGCCATTAATTGAGCAACACCACCACCAATATCATGTGCAGCAATATTAACTTTAGAAATACCGAGCTCTTCTATAAACTTACACATTATTCTACATTGCGCATTTATAGATACATCAGTGTTACTTGGCATATCTGGTGCTATTACCCGATATTTTGATGCAAGTTTGGCATCACATTTCGCCATAAAAATTTATTAGTCGGAATACCGTGTATCAATAATAAAGGTGTACCTTGTCCCATTTCTTGATAAGCAATTTGATGACCTTCTACTGTAACGTACTGTGTTTTGCTCATGCTTGTGCCTCGTTAACTTTAAAAATTATAATATTTCGTGAACTATAAAATTGGAATATAACCTTATAAAGCAAATTCCATCCCAAGATGAGTATTTTTTAGTTATTCAAAAATTATAATAATTTAAAGTCAAACCCAAACCCTTGTAATACTTGGGCTCTAGGCTAAGTAAGTTTATTTGTTTTTTATTATTATAGAGTTTGATAATTGTGATTGTTAAACCACTTTATGAAGTGTGAAGCGTTTGCTCTTAAATATGCAACAATTACAAAAGCGAAGTTGCTACTAATTTGAAGAAATTATTCTTATTAAATAGTTTTTAGTAAGTAATAAGTAATAAGTAATAAACAGCGAACCGCCCTACTATTGCTATTAATCACTTTAAGAAAGATCTAATATTTTCAATTAATACACCTTGCTTAACTGGCTTTAATAACAAACCATTAAACCCAAGCTTTATATATTTATTATTACTATTTTCGTTTTCACTAAATGTATGCGCAATAATTTTCGTTGCTGATGCATCAGCGTGCTTTCTTATTTTTAGCATTGCGTCGGTGCCCGTAAACTGTGGCATGACTATGTCCATTAAAATAATATCGTAAATATTTTGAGAAACCATTAATAGCGCCTCTATTGCACTGGATGCAAAATCTATTAATATGTTTTCTTCTTTAAGCATTTTTCTTATTACAATTTCTATTAGTAAATCATCATCGACTAAAAGCAGTCGTGTAGTTTTATTTATAGGTTTTACTGTATTAAATCCGATAACTTCCATCGTATCTTCAATCGTTTTTTTCATTTTTTACCTCGAATATATTACGCTATATGTAACACCAACCGGCATTAATATTTTATCGTTACATAAAATCTACATTAAGGCGGTTGGTATAGCGGCCTATCTTTTTAAAATACGTGCTATTTGGTTTATTAATATGCCTTGTTTTACAGGTTTTAATAGCATGTCATCAAAGCCCTGGTTTACATATTTAGATTCTGGATCGGGTGTCGATGTATGTGCAATTATTTTAGTTTTAGAATTATCACTGTGTTTTTTAATTTTTAACATAGCATCAGTTCCTGATAATTCTGGCATTACTATGTCCATTAAAATAATGTCGTAACTGTTTTGAGATACCATTAACATTGCTTCTATAGCACTGCGCGCGTAATCTATTTTAATGCTCTCATTTTTTAGCATTGCCCTAATAACAATTTCAACCAGTGGATCGTCATCAACCAGTAATAGCGTGTTTTGTTCTTCATTAGTTAATGGATTAATATTTACTAAATCGGTAGTTATTAATGGACTGTTTAATACTTCTTGTTCATCATCTTTGTTTTGTTTACTCGCTAGGTTTACCAACATAGAAAGTGATATCGTCGTTTTATTTGCATTACTGCTAATAATTATCGCTTTCCCACCAAGCATTTTAAATATCGAGATAAAAAACTTTAACTCTAATGATAAGTCTTTATCATCTATAAAGCGTGTTATATTATCACCCGAAATGCTTTTAAGTTCAGTTATAAAATGGTTAGTGTTGATTAAATTACTTAATGAAAAGTCGAGGTTTAAGTAATTACGAGTACTTTCTTTTTTAATCTGAGCGTCAATTGAAAGCGTTGTATTATTTGATGAATCCAAAACCTCAGTAACTAACTGAATAACCAGTTGAGAAATTAACTTTTCATCGCTTGCTACCGTTAACTCTGATGTAATATTATTTTTCAAAACTATTTTATTATTTTCAGCCTCTTTCGTTAAAATTGACATGTTATTATTGATCAGTTTCTTTAGATTTACGTTTTTGGCTTGAAGCTTTAACTTACCTATCTCTGATTTATTTATATTTACGAGCTGTTGAATCACACTTTCAAGCTGGTCGCACACATCAGAAATATTCCCTACATTGTTTTTAAATTCGTTAAAGCTTATAGGATCTTTTGATATTTCAATTAATGACTTTAAAGATGATAAAGGCGTTTTTAATTGACGGCTAAGCCTTGAAACAAATTTTTCTTTTAATTGATTTGTCTGTTTAGATTTTTCGAGAACATCAGCGAGTAAACATTCTTTTTGATGTGCCTCTGTATCATCTCTAAAGTAGCAAACAAAACCATTAAAATCTGTATGTCTTTGTAATACAGTTATCCACTTCCCGTCTGTAAAACCTATATCTATTAATTGGTTACGATCATCATCAAGCTTATGATGCTCATGGTAATGATTTATAATATTATGCTGTTGCGCAATACTTATCAGCTGGCTATACGATAGCTGACTGTTTTGTTTATTCACCTGTGGAAATAAAAGATTAAATGCATTGTTAGTAATCACAGGAAATTCGTGGCTATTAAAAATAGCAAACCCATGTGGCAATGCATCAAGAGAACTTGAAAATAGCTCTTCCCTATTAAGTATTAACTGATTTTTTTGTTTTATTTCATTGTGTAAACGCCTAGGCAAACGTAAAAAATAGTACACGAATGCGAATACACAAAAGGCGATCAGTCCTAATCTAATTAGGATATATTTAGTTATTTGTGGACGTACTATTTTATTCATTGGTTGCACATGTAAACGCCAAGTAGGTGGAAAACGACTGCTCAAAGCGCTAATACTATTTTTAATTATACTGGGGTTTACTTCTCCTTGTTTTCCTAAAGTAAACTGTGGTGTTGCTATAAAAACGTTATAATTTTCAGTGTTTAATTTGCCAATAACGGCTTTTAAAAACTTACTTAAATCAAATGCTGTAAGTGTATAAATAGAGCCTTGTTTAATTTTTATTTCAGAAATTAAGAAGGCCGTATCTGCAACAGTAAATACTTCTACTGCTTGTTTATTCGCTCTATTATTGAATTTTTCTAACCAGTTTTTAAATCCATACGCGGCTAAATCAAAATTATTTTTTGACCAAAGTGCAAGTTGGTTATACTCAGAATCAAACACAACATACCCTTTATAAGTTAAGCTTTGTGAAACCTGACTCTGTACTAAATCATTAAGCTGCTCTTTTGTATAGCTATTTTGGCTTTGTAAAAAGCCTGCGATAACTAAATCTTTTTGCGATATATATAATCCTTGATTATCAAATCGCTCTAGAGCATTAAATAACGTTTTACGTAATTGCTGAGTTTGTTCATTGTAATTACTTTGCAGCTCCTTTTTTTCTATAGTATAAAGCAGTAATGCAGTGAATGAGCATAATACTAATGCAATTAAGAATGCCACGGGCGCTAAACTAAATACATGAATATACTTTTCCCCATAATTTTTTTCACAGGATTAGTACTTTGATTACTTACTGAATCTGAATTTTTATTTAACTGTGTCTGTAATAATTGAGCAAATGAAATAAACTGATTTTTTTGTGAACCTATTAATGTTTTAGGTGCTAAATCAGCCATCAGCACTACGCCAATGAATTTATTAGTGACACTATAAATTGGATATTGTGCATAAAAACGAATTAATTTGTGCGTGTTGTTTGATACATCATCAAAAAAGGTATCTTCAAATAAATATAGTTTTTCTTGTGTGCAGCGTTGTTGATAGCTTAATAACTCATTTTCGACACTTTCTTTATCGTTGCAGGTTATTAACTGCTCTGAATAAACCTCTCTAAAATCGATAAATTTAACAATTGGAACATCATAAAACTGTTTTAGTAGCGTTAGCGTTTCTTTAATTTCTGTTGATATTTCATCAGTTGGTGTATCTGCTAAATTAGCATGTGAGGTAAATATATTTGAGGCGTTCATTGACGTTCTCCTTCCCCTTTTGGGGGAGTATGTATCCACGTTGTACTGTTTTGGCCGCTATGTACTGGCAGTAAAACTTTAAATGGTGGCGTTAAACTACTAAGAGCAGGTTCGCCTGTGGTGATATTAATTACTTGTTCTGCATTAACTAAATTAAGTGATGTTTTGCAATATGTAATACCTGGCTCAATCCCTATTAAGCTCAGTGTTTCACTAATGATAAGGTTATTTACTAAATCGATACCGACCAGCTCAAATGTGGTTTGCAAAATAGTGAAATGTTTCCGAGCTTTTATCGTCGTACCACACCATCATAGATGTACGGCCCAACTTTTTAGCTAAAATTAGTAGCTCGCGACCATTAACCACGTTCACATCAAGCGTTGTTTCGTGGCCAAGTGCAATACGAGAAATATCACGGGTAAACACAAAGCGAGTATGCGTCCATTTAACTAAGTGCGATACTTTTTGTACCCGCTCACCATTTGCATTTTCTATATAATCTAAATGACTTTCACTGCCCATAGCGGTAAAAGATATTAGTAATAGTATAAAAATAAATTTTAACATAAGCCTTTCCCTCAATTTGCTTACTGTATAGGTAGCAAGTATGAGACCAAGGGTTTTTGTATTTATAATCAGTGGATTAAGATGTATAAACGTGTTTTTTATTATTTTGATTCGCAAATTGCAAATCAACAATTCATGAAGAGGTTAACAAAGAAATAAGAGCAGAGGTGTGTGGCGCAAAGCGAGTGAAAATACGCTTTACGCTAGTTTTAATTAATGCAAAGCGGCTGTAAACGGGATGCTTTCACAGATTTTAGCTTCAGCTATAAGCAGCTCTTCTAGGCGAACATCAACTTCTTCTTTTTCAAAGTATTCGTAAGCTAGTTCTACAAATAGGTTTTTATGTTTTTCTTCTGACTTAGCAATAGCAACATAAAAATCTTTTTCTTTACCCTCAGGAAGTGCTTGTGCAACTAAAGAAAAACGCTCGTGGCCACGTGCTTCAATTACACCGCCAACCAGTAATCGGTCCATTAAAAAACCATCACGACCATGTCTAAACAGTGCACGTATTTGTTTTATGTACGGGTCTTTTTTGTCGTCACCTAAGTTTACATCTCGCTCTAAAAGCAATCTAAGTACTTGTTTAAAGTGTATTAATTCTTCTAGCGCTAAGTCGGTCATAGCTTTTACTAATTTACGTTTGTCTGGATAATGCGAAAGCATAGACATAGCCATACCCGATGCTTTTTTTTCCGCAGCGGCGTGATCTTGTAAAAAAGTATTAAAGTCAGCAAGGACAACTTCGGTCCATTCAAATGGGGTGTGGTATTTTAATTCAAACATGTTCTGTACAACTTAAATAATAATGCGGGGATTTTAACGTATTTGATTTAAAAAATCTTGTAAGGCAGTAATTTATCTATGCGCCCTTTAGCCGTAGACTCAACTTTTAACGGGTGTTTAATATCGTTCCATGCGGTGACTTTTCCGCCCACATTCATTTTTTCAAAATCAGTTTTATCACTTTCTAACCCTAAAAAATTACACAACTTTTTGTAACTATTAGGCTTTGCTATATCAATGGATAAAAAATCGTCGTCACGGTTATTAAAGTACGTTTGAGCATCATTAAAATGTGTATCATAACAGTCTGCTAAGTAACTATCGTCGCTAATATTATCAAGCGAAAGCTCACTAAACGTATTTAAATAACAGCGTTTTATATGAATATTAAAGCCCCCGTCTGCACGGGTTAAATTAGTGTGCATACGCGTTAAAAGCTGTTTTATTGATACAAGCCATGCACTCAATTCGCGCTCTAAATAAATAAACTTAGAGTCTGGGTAATGAATATCAAGTGCTTTAAAGTCGTTAAATATGGGAGTGTCGGCAATCGCGTTAGCATTTTCAAAACAAGCATTAGTATACGCGGTATGCGCCGTTGTAATGCCGAGCTCTAAAAATGCGTGGCACACACTGGTTGTGCCGGTACGCGGTAAACCTATTATAAATATTTTGCTCATTAGCTTTTCTTTAATTAGCCACGTGTTACTAGCAATAAAAAGGCGCTAACAATAATCACCAAAAATGTAGCAATAGTACCAATTTGGCGATATTTCAGACTTTTTTCTACTATGCCTAAATTTTGAAATACACGCCCTATTAATAACGCACCACCTAATATATGGCAGTAATGGCTAGCAAGTCCTTGGTACTCTGCCAAAAAGAGTAAAATTAAAGCAATTGGCACGTATTCCATAAAGTTAGCGTGGGCACGTACAGCACGTTGCAGCGTTGCGTTACCGTTATCACCAAGTGATATCTGCTCAGCGCGGCGCACTTTTATTACGTTAAAGCTCAAATAAATGTAAAAGAAGGCAAGTAATGCAGCATAAGTTGAAATGATCACGGCGTTTTCCTGTTATTTTTATCGCATAAGCATGCGCTTTATTATTGTGGGCGTGATAATAACATATAAATTTGAGCAGCATTATCAGAAGTTTAATAAATGCCTATGCTAAGCTAGGGTATTAAGTAAGTAGAAATTACATAAGGATTTTATGTTTGTACCTCGCAAAGTAGCCGACAGTTACCGTGAAATGATTAACAGTATTGGCTTTTACCCTTCGATGCTTTCAGTGGGCTTTTTAGCATTTGCCATTATTACTATGTCGGTTGAATATTTAGCGCCTATTGAGCAGCTAAAATCGTTTATATCGGTTGTACTTGTTGATAGCGCTGAAAACGCACGTACTATTTTAAGCACCTTAGCGGGGAGTATTATTTCGCTTACCGTGTTTAGTTTTTCAATGGTAATGGTCGTTTTAAATTCGGCCAGTGCGAGTTTATCGCCCCGCGTAGTACCTGGGCTTATTACGCGTAAATCACATCAAATGGTTTTGGGCTTTTATTTAGGCAGCATAATTTACTCAATTATTATGCTTATAAATATTAATAAACTTGAAGGTGGCAGTACGGCTATTCCTTCAATTGGTGTGTTATTCGCACTTGTTTTTGGATTGATTTCATTAGGTTTATTTGTATTTTTTATACATTCAATCTCTCGTGCTATTCAGGTTGATAACGTATTAAATGGCTTGTTTAGCCAAACTAAAAACGAAATTAAAACAATAATACAAAGACAACAAGAGAACCCACTTGAAGACTTTCCAGACTTTAGCAAGTGGCATTCGGTTAGCAGTAAAACGGAAGGGTATTATAAAGGCGTACATATCGATAAGCTGTGTGCCATTTTGGCAGAGCAAGATATAAAGGTGTATATATCTGTAAACCAAGGCTATTTTACAGTTAAAGGTTACCCGTTTTTAAAATGTAATAAAGAGATAGCAAACGATGAAGAGCTGATTAATAAAATTCTCGACTGCTTTATTTTTTATATAGAAGAGTACATTAGCGATCATTACCGTTATGGATTAACGCAAATATCAGAAATTGCAGTTAAGGCAATGAGTCCAGGTATCAACGATCCCGGTACTGCGGTTAAATCAATTGATATGCTGAGTATTTTACTTATTCAACGACTTTCAATTAACGATATTAACTACTCGTTTAAGCACAGTGATAATGCCCCATTGTTGTACCTTCATGAAACAAGCTTTGATGAGTTATTACACGACAACTTTACACCGCTGCGTAATTACGCCAAAGGCGATGCATACGTAATGACAAACGTGCTTGAGGCATTCAAAAATATTTTGTTTGTAGCCCATAAAGATACCGATGCACGAAACAGTTTATTTAATTATTTAAATGCGATTGTTGATGACATAAATGAGCATGTAACTAATGAATACGACAGACGCGAAGTGACTAATATGCTCAACTCTATAGCGCGTATCAGCCAAGAGCAAGGTGAGAAGTTGGTGGCACGTTTTGAGCACCACTAGGGCGTGTTGAATTATTTGGATTGAAATTTGTTCAATCTAGGGGCGATTAAATCGCGGCGCGAGGTTTGTAACCTAGTGGGCTAAGTAAAAACCGAGCAACATAGAGTTAATCGTCCCTAGGAAGAACCTATATTTTAATCTATGTAGTACACAGCATAGCTTGAGGCTGTTACTTTAATCTCTCCAGCATGGTAGGCATCAGGTACATAGTTACTTGGTGCGCTATCAGCCATCATTACTTTTTCTGCGCGCATATAAGGCTGCGACTGCACATTGAGTGGACTTAGTGACGCGCTGTATAATCCTTTTAAATCAACGTCATAATCCTCACTAAACTCTTTTGCAGCATCCCGTGCGTCTTTAATTGCTAACTTTTGCGCTTTTTTATGCAGCTCGTTGTAGTTGCTTGCTAAAAATTGCGTTTGATTAATTTCGTTAATACCGTTGTTAACTAAGCTTTGTAGTAACTCAGGGTATTTATTTATATCGCTGAGTTTTACTGTTAACGTACGAGAAACCTTAAAGCCTTTAAATTCTTGATTACCGGTAGTGCGGTTGTATTGGCTATCACGGTTTATTGAAATTTGCCCTGCGTTTATATCTCCCTCTTTAACACCAATCTCTTTTACGAGCTTAATTGCCTTGGCGATAGTTAAGTCGGTTTTATTTTTAGCAGCAATTAAGTCTTTATCAACTTCGGTAATACCTACACTAAGCTGTACGTAATCTGGCATTGTAGTAAGAGTCGCTTCGCCCTTAACATAAATATGAGGAGCATCGGGAGTCGCTGCCGCAAGTGCATCAAAGCTAAGTACGTTTAAAGCCAGTGCACTACCTAAAACAAGAGTCAGTGTTTTCATTAAGTCGATCCTTTAATTATATAAAAGCAAGTAAACACCGTACGTGGTTAATTAAATATGAACAAGCACAAAAAACAGGCAATTGCCTGTTTTTTGTTAAGCATTGTAACTGTGCCTACAACGTTATTTATTTTTAATTACTTATAAACCTAATTAAACACTACAACGTTTATAGTTACGGTATTTTGGTAACCAGTAATTTTTGTCGATTGCTGCCCATAACGCATCATCCGTAATCTCAAGAGCAACGCCCTCTTCGATTGCCTTTTTAGCGATGGCAAATGCAATACGTTTACTTAGCGTTTCAATTTCAGTCAAGGCTGGTAATAAACTACCTTTACCTGTGTTTGCACGCGGCGACGACTCTGCAAGCATTTCGCTAGATACACTTAACATTGCATCTGTAATGCGTGTCGCTTTAGCGGCAATAACCCCTAAACCAATACCCGGGAAAATATAACTGTTGTTACATTGTGGGATTGGGAACGTTTCGCCATTGTACTCAACAGGATCAAATGGGCTACCTGTGGCAACAAGTGCTTTACCGTCAGTCCACTTAATCACATCAGCAGGATGCGCTTCTACTTGCTTAGATGGATTACTTAATGGGAAAATAATTGGCTGTTCACAACCGGCATGCATAGCGCGTATTACTTGTTCTGTAAATAAGCCAGGTTGACCAGAAACACCAATCAAAATGTCAGGCTCAGCACAGTGCATAACATCCAGAAGTGATGCGTACTCGCCGCTGTACGTCCAATCACTTAACGAGCCTGTAGGTTGTGCAAGTGCTTGTTGGAAATCGCGTAAGCCTTCCATACCCTCACTAAGCAAACCAAAACGGTCAACCATAAATACTTGGCTACGCGCTTGTGCTTCTGAAATACCTTCAAAAACCATTTGGCTAATAATTTGCTCAGCAATACCACAACCAGCAGAGCCTGCACCCACAAAAACTACTTTTTGCTGGCTTAGGGTTGAATTTTTAACACGACACGCAGCAAGTAAAGAACCGACCGTTACAGCCGCAGTACCTTGAATGTCATCGTTAAAGCTACAAATTTCATTGCGGTAGCGCTTAAGTAATGGCATTGCATTTGGCTGTGCAAAATCTTCAAACTGAAGTAATACATTTGGCCAGCGACGTTTAACCGCTTTAATGAATAAATCTAAAAACTCATCATATTCGTCTTGAGCAATTCGCTTATGGCGTGCGCCCATGTACATAGGATCGTTTAAAAGCTTTTCGTTATTAGTACCCACATCGAGCATTACAGGCAATGTGTATGCTGGGCTTATACCACCACACGCTGTGTAAAGTGACAATTTACCAATTGGAATACCCATGCCACCAATACCCTGATCGCCAAGGCCTAAAATACGCTCGCCATCGGTTACAACAATAACTTTTACTTTACCTTTGGTAGCGTTGCGTAAAATGTCGTCAATTTGGTAGCGATCTTCATACGAAATAAATAAACCACGTGCGCTGCGATAAATGTCAGAGAATTTTTCACAAGCATCGCCCACTGTCGGTGTGTAAATGATTGGCATCATTTCTTCAAGGTGGTCACGCACTAAACGGTAGTAAAGTGTTTCGTTGTTATCTTGAATCGCACGTAAGTAAATATGCTTATTAAGGTTGTCGGTAAAGCTAGAATACTGCTGATAACAACGCTCAACTTGCTCTTCTATTGTTTCAAAGCGAGGAGGAAGTAAACCAGCAAGATTGAAATTTTCGCGTTCTTTTTTACTAAAGGCGCTGCCTTTATTTAATAGCGGTGTTTCAATTAGGCCAGGGCCAGAATGATGAATATATAAGTAGTTAGGATCAGTATTAGTTGTCATATTTCCAGGCTTTAACGGAGTCTTAAGTTATGATCTGTCATTATCAGTGTTAGAGGTTTAATTGCAACGACAATTAAGCTAGTCAGACCATTGAGAGAAAATACATGCGGGCTTCACTGCCCGCATGTATATTATACATAATTTAAAATTTGATAGTGGCGCTATTATCAGTTAAATCAGATAACGCAACACCTTCACGGCGCGGATCAGCGCCACCATATAAGGTATTATTTTTAACTTCAACTGCGTGTAAGCCTGAGTTTAAATCAATAATACGTACATTGTGGCCGCGTTTAGTAAGCGCAGGCGCAATGGCTTCAATGGTTGTGCCTTTTTCAAGGCTGGTGTAATCGTTACGATTTGTTGTACGCGGTAAGTTAATGGCGTCTTGCGCTGATAAATTCCAGTCAATAACACCCACAACAACTTGTGCAACGTAATCGATGATACGGCTACCACCAGGTGAGCCTACGATTAAGCGTAAGCTACCATCTTTATTAAATACCATTACCGGTGACATAGAGCTACGCGGGCGTTTACCAGCCTCTACACGGTTTGCTACAAGCTTGCCGTTTTTACGTGGCGATAACGAAAAGTCAGTTAGTTGGTTATTTAAAATAAAGCCATTAACCATAACCGTAGAGCCAAACGCCATTTCAATTGAACTGGTCATCGAAACGGCATTACCTTTACTATCTACAATAGATACATGTGAGGTAGAAGGTAACTCGTATGAATCATCCATTGCATAACTTAAGTACCCTACAGGATTACCTGCTACGGCTTTTTGGTCTGTTTCGGTAATTAATTTAGCGCGTGAGGCAATATAATCTTTGTTTAAGAGCTCTTGTGTAGGTACTTGAGTAAAATCGGGATCGCCCATGTACATATCGCGATCGGCAAATGCAATACGCGAAGCTTGGCTAAAGTAATGAATCGCCTTTTCGCCATTTGGCTTAAGTGCGCTCATATCTTTATGTTCAAGCAAGCCAAGCATTTGCAGTACTGCTACGCCGCCACTACTTGGTGGTGCCATAGAACACACGTTATAAGCACGGTATTGAATACATACCGCATCGCGCTCTTTACTTTTATAATCTGCTAAATCTTGTACGCTTAATTTACCAGGGGCAATTTTAGAGTGTTGTACCGCATTAACCATTTGTTTTGCATTTTCGCCTTTGTAAAATGCATCAATGCCCTGCTTTGCAATGTCTTTGTACAAATCAGCAAGTGGTTGATTCTTTTTAACACTACCCACTTCAATTAATTTACCATTTGGGTAAAAGTATTCGTTAATAATCGGCATACTCAATACACCAGGGTTTAATTGGCGTGCTAATAAGCCATGTAAACGCGGCGAAACTACAAATCCTTGTTCTGCAAGTTCAATAGCCGGTTTAAAAAGCGCTTCCCACGGTAATGTACCGTATTGTTTATGTGCGCTTGCAAAGGCATGTAAAATACCGGGTACACCAACAGAGCGTCCACCTACTACGGCTTCAATCCATTTAACGGCTTTACCGTGTTTATCTAAAAACAGTGTTTCGTCTGCATTTGCAGGTGCAGTTTCGCGGCCATCAAAACTAGTCAATTTATTGTTAGCTTTGTTGTAATACATCATAAATGTACCACCGCCAATACCTGAGGATTGCGGTTCAACTAAAGTAAGCACTAGTTGAGTAGCAATGGCAGCATCTACGGCACTGCCGCCTTTGGCTAAAATTTGTTGACCGGCTCTTGAGGCATATGGATTTGCCGCAGCAACCATGTATTTATCACCTTGCACTACTTTTTTATGGATTAATCCAGTAGCAGCTTCAGGTTCGCGAGTTTCAATTTGAGTTGCTTGCTGTGCAAATGAAGGCAGTGATACTGCGCACAGTCCAATGGCAAATAATGAGTTAAGTTTAAAATGCATAAAAATACTAAAAACACTTAATTACGTAGTTGTATTTGGCATCTTAAAGTTAAACGGGCACAATATGCAAAAATTTTGACTAAAAAAATATAATAAAATGCTTAATTTACCTATTCAACCTCGTTATATATTACCGCCTATTATTCTGCTGCTTTTTAGTACCATTTTTGCTGCATTTGATTTAAATAATTTACTTGAATTTAACCGAAGCCTAATTGATGATGGCGAACTGTGGCGAATCTTTTCAAGCCAATTTGTTCATGCTAGTTGGGCTCATTTGGGATTAAATGCCAGTGGTGTTTTATTAATATGGCTTTTACATGGCGAATACACATCACCTACTCGCTACGCTTTTAATACAACTGCGCTAGCACTGTGGTGTGGACTCGGCGTGTATTGGTTTTGCCCAAGCATACATATTTATACCGGATTAAGTGCCCTACTGCATGGTGTAATTATTTGGGGTGCAGTTAAAGATATAACTGTAGGGCTTAAGTCAGGTTATTTATTATTTATAGGCGTATGGATTAAAATAGGGTTTGAACAATTTAGCGGCCCTAATGCTGATATAGGAAAGCTTATTAACTCCACTGTGGCTATTGATGCACATTTAATTGGTGTTATTGGCGGGACTTTACTTGCAATACCATTGGCTATAGAGCTCTTTAAAAAGAACTTTAAAAAGCAAAAATAAAGTTAGATTGTGTTCAATCCAATAAAAATGCCGCATTAGTTAACTAAACTAATGCGGCATTTTTGTTTTTATACTTTAAGAGTTAAAGATTAAAGTGTTTCTTTAAATAACTTATGAATACGGCGGTATTCGTCTAACCAGCTTGAAGGCTGTACAAAACCATGTGGTTCAACAGGAAATATAGCTGTTTCAAAGTTTTGTTTTTCAAGCTCTATTAAGCGCTGCACTAAACGTACTGAATCTTGAAAAAACACGTTATCGTCAACCATTGGTGAGTTAATTAATAAACGCTTGTTTAAACCCTCAGCATAATAAATTGGGGAGCTGCGCTCATACGCAATCGGGTCAACATCAGGATGGTTTAATATATTAGCCGTGTACCCTGTGTTGTAATGAGCCCAATCGGTAACAGGTCTAAGTGCCGCACCCGATTGAAATAACTCAGGCGCGGTAAACAATGCCATAAAGGTCATAAAACCGCCGTAAGAGCCACCATAAGTACCGACTGCTTTGGTATCAACGTTGGCATTTTGCGCCATCCATTTAACGCCATCGGCTAAATCTTGTGTTTCAGGTGTTCCCATTTGACGATAAATCGCGGTACGCCAATCACGCCCGTAACCTTTAGATGCGCGGTAATCCATATCCATTACTATGTAACCTTCATCAGCGAGCAATGAATGGAACATAAATTCACGAAAATAAACCGAAAAACCCATGTGTGAATTTTGTAAGTAACCCGCGCCGTGGTTAAAAATAACCGCTTTACGATTTTTACCTACTTCACCCTCAACGTAATCAGCTGGGTAGTACACTTTTGCATATATTGGTTGATCAGTATGGCTCGATGGCACAGCAACAATTTTAGGGGCTGTTAGCTTTTTAGCTAAAAACTCATCCGACACAGTATGCGTTAATCGCGTTGCTTTTGTATTGGCTTTAGCATCTGCTACGTAAAGCTCATTAGGCATAGTAATTGTAGAGTGCTTAAGGAGTAACTTGGTTTCATCTGGGCTTAACGTGTAATCAGTCATGCCATTTAAGTCAGTAATTTGCTCGCTATTACCTGTTTGCGGGTTAACGCGGTAAATTTCGTACAGACCTGGGTGTTCAACATTCGCTTTATAATAAATTGCGCTGTCGTCACTTGTAAGCGTTAAGTTAGAAACCTCAAATTGGCCTTGTGTTAGCGCGGTTGCACTACCATTAACTGGTTTTTTATAAAGCTGGCTGTAACCCGACTCTTCCGATAGGTAATAAAGCGTGTTCGAGTTATGTAACCACCCAAAGTCGTTAAACGCATAAGCAATCCATGCGTCGTCATGCAGGCGATGTTGCGACACAAGTTTGTTGTTTTTAAAATCTACAGTAGCAAGCCAACGGTCTTTGTTGTCCCATGCTTCGAGCATGATAGCCACTTGCGAGCCGTCATCGTTCCATACTATTGGGCTTTGCTCAAAACCCCAGTCCATAATAAGGTTAATACCACGAGGTGCCTTTTTGGACTTATATGTTTTACCATCACGTGCATAATTTTCTTTTTTAACTGCGGCTAAAACATCTTCGTCAAAGCCCGGTAAGGTATTAAAGCTAAGTGATGTTTGCTCTTTGTTAGTTAAATTGATGTAGACAAGCTTTGAGGTTTCTTGTTTAGCATCTGCAACACGGCGGCGTGCTTTTTTAGGCTCAATGGTTGCATCATTAGTGATATAATTTGGCATAATATCGCCATCACCACGCCAATCAGTTTGCTTTTGTACAACGACTAATAACGCATCACCATTTGGCGAAAGCTGTGCTTCTGCAACTTTATTACCGTCACCTAAGTAGTAAGCCGTATTAGCAATTGAATCGTTTTGTTCATTAACTTGCTCACTGCGCGCTTGCTTATCTTTTTTATTTTTTTGTTGAAGCGCCACAAATTTAATCAATTTATGCTGCTCTTTAGCAATATACGTGCTGGGCTCTTCAATACCTTTTGGCTCATCAGCAAGTTTTAAGTTAGCAAGCTCGCTCGTTAAGCCTGTTTTTAAATCAACTTTAAAAAACACATTGCCTTGGCGGTAAACTAAATCGCCGTTATTTAAAAATTGTGGTTTAGATTCGCTCGCTGATGTCGCTGTAATTTGCTTAAGTTCACCGGTTTTTAGGTTTTTAACAAACACATTGCCTTTAAACGTGTAGGCCGCCATTGTTTTATTTTTTGAATAAACAGCTTTATTTGAACCCACAGTATGAAGTTTATTAAGTGCTACCTGCTCTGCTGTTTGGCTAGTAACCGATTGGCTAAATAAATCGCGTAGTGTATTACCTTGCTCTTTTTGAGCATAAATAATAGTAGCCGAATCGCTAGCCCAATAAGCGCTCTCTGGCTGATTGCCCATCCAATCCGGATCGGCCATTGCTTGTTCTAGCGTTATTTTTTGTGAGCCGATATCTGCTGGCGTGTTTACAACCGCAGCAACCGATGTTGCTGGTAAAGCACTTTGCTGTGTTGATGAGGTGTTAGCGGTCGCGCTACAACCTGCAAGCATGACACTTGAGGCAACAGCTAAGGCCACTAACGTTTTAGATGAAGAAAAATTAAAAATCATAGTGCTTCTATACGGTTATTATAATTAAGCCGTATTTAAGCAGAAGCACTTAAGTTATTGCAATTTTTTTAGATAAATAGCCATTAAACAGGGTAAAGCTCAGTTTACTAGCGCTTCTCTTGTTAACAGGCGTTATTCAATTACCAAATCAAGCCACACCAGTCGGTGATCGCTCGATGCGTTTCTATCTTTAATTAAGCGATACACACTACTCGTTTTAGTAGGCCAAAACACCCCACCGTCCTTAATTTTTAAGCCATAGTTTGACGGTAAAACGTAATCAACACGGGCTTGCCAATTAGCACTGTAATTTTGTGCATAAGGCACATCATACTGCTCTTTAGCACCTTCACTTTTTGGAACAAAGTGAGCATTTATTAATGGGTTTTTAAGTAATTGGTCGGTGGTATTTGTACGGGCTTTGTCCCCCTCAGGGGCTGCATTTAAATCGCCTAAAATAACAAAACGAGAGTGAACTTTTAAACCGCCCTTTTCGCCTTTATCGTCATAAATATACTTAGCATTTGAAACGTAATCGGCAATTAATCTTACTTCATCGTGGTTACGCTTGCCGTTTCTATCCTCTTCACCGTCAAATACAGGCGGTGTTGGGTGAGATGCAATAACATGAATTGTTTTATCATTAATGCTGATAGGTAAATCCCAAAACGATTTAGAACTGAGCCTAAGTGCTTGCCATTCTTGTGCGTTATACCAGTTTTCACCTGTTTTAGGCATTACAGGCATTTGTGCATTTGGCATGTCTTTATATTTAAAGGTTTGAAGGGTTCTTACTTTATCAAAATTAATTGGGTATTTTGACAAAATAGCCATGCCATAATGCCCTTCAAAAAAGCCAAAGCCTTGTGCATCGCCCATCACGCCATTTTTTTTGCCATCGTTATCTAAATCAAACTCGGTAGCTAGGCCTGTATTTACTGGTGCAATATAAGAGTAAGGGTAGTTAATAGCGGCTTGTTTTTGCTGACCTACATTTAAATAATGCTGATTAAAGTATTCAATGCCTTGCTCTTTTGGGATGTAATCAAATTCGTTAAGTAAAATAATATCAGGGCGAACACGCTGAATAATTTCCGCTATGTTCTTAATTTGCTGGTGGTTAGCTTTAAGTGCATTAACTAAAGCATCACTTTTAACTTGCTCACCTTTAGGCGTGTGATTAGTTGCATCCATACTTACATTAAAAGTTGCAACACGAAGAGATTCCGATGCAAATGTATTTAAGCTAAATAATGCAGTAATGGCTAGCACACCAGATATTGTTTTTAGTTTCATTGTTTTACTTCACAAATTTAAAATTAGACTTTAACAGTATTACATATTCAAAGCCCATTTTTATGACAATCGAGTAGGGTGAGGCTTATGCCTCATCCCTCTCACAGAACCGTACGTACGGACCTCGTATACGGCTCCTGTACCCTTCACATTTTATCAACTTATTTCCTAAACGCTGATAAAGCAAGCCATCCCGTATTCACTTTTTCTATTGGATATAAACCAAGCTCCTCAAA